>NZ_BAAAIZ010000033.1:72453-120558 GCF_039526425.1 Streptomyces thermospinosisporus | reverse complement strand
CCGCCGCGCCGGGCGGCGCGGCGAACTGCCGCTGTGCTGCTGCCGGCCGGCCGAGGCGTGGCGGCGGAGTAACGGGCCGGCGGCTTGCCTCCGGCCGTGGCGTGCACGGCCGCCCGGGGCCGTGGGGCGTCCCAGCGGCGGCGGCCGAGGCGCGGCCGACCGGGACGGCGCCCGCCCGGTCGGTCACTCCTCCGGCGGAACCGGCGGGATCACCGCCACGGGGCAGGCGGCGTGCGACAGCACCGCCTGGGTGACCGACCCCATCATCCGCGCGGGGGCCAGCAGCCGGCGCCGGTGCCGTCCGACCACGACCAGCTCCGCGTCCCGGGAGGCGGCGACCAGGTGCCCCGCGGCGTCGCCGGGCAGCACCCGGATCTCGGCGTTCACCTCGGGCCGTGCCTTGCGATGCGGTGCGACGAAACCCTCCGCCAGGGTGAGCGTCTCGTGCTCGACCGCGTCCTGGTCGATGGCCGGTCCCGGCATCTCCCCGGGCAGCATCCAGGTCTGCAGCGGCCAGGGGTAGGCTGACACGATCTCCAGCCGAGCGCCGCGCATCGCGGCCTCGGCGAAGGCGAAGGCGAGCGTCGCCTCGTCCGGGCTGTCGGTGTGCAGCCCGGCGACCACGCGCGGGCCGGGACCCGCCGGGTAGCCGCCGTGCACCTCGCGTCCGGGCCGGGGCACCACGACGACCGGGCAGTCGGCGTCGCGGGCGACGGCCAGCGAGGTGGAGCCGAGGAGCAGGCTGGCGAAGCCGCCGCGGCCCCGGGAGCCGAGCACCAGCAGCTGAGCCGAGGCACCCAGGTCGGCGACGACCGCGCCGGGTGCGCCGTCCAGGGCGGCGTAGTCGATCGGCGGGAGCCCCTCGCGTCCCTCGAGGCGTTCCCGGATCCGGTCGAGGACGGGGCTGCTGCCGGGCGGCTCGGGCGGTGCCGCGGCGATCACCTCGGGCGGGGACCACAGCGGGTACTGGCGTACGTGCACCACCTTCAGCGAGGCCCGGCGACGAAGCGTCTCGTCGATCGCCCAGTCCAGGGCGCGCAGACTGTCGTCGGACCCGTCGACCGCCGTGACGACCGGCTCACTGATCATGGGATTCCCTCGCCTCCGCAGTACGACCGTCGCTCGTCCGCTCAGCCTGGCCCAGCCAGGGCCGCGCGGCGGCGTCCCCGCCCGCGTGTCCGGAAATCCGGAGGGCACACTCCCCGGTTCAGCTGCCGGCCCGCCCTCAGGTCAGGTCGAAGTCCCCCTCGCGGGCGCCGGACACGAAGGCGCCCCACTCGTCGGGGGTGAAGATCAGGGACGGGCTGCCCGGGCGCCGGCTGTTGCGCATGGCGACGAAGCCCTCCACGAAGGCGATCTGCACATCGCCCCGGCCTCGGCTGCTGGACTGCCACTGCGCGTTGCTGAGGTCCAGGTCCGGCTTGTCCCAGCCCTTGGGCGGGCGCTGCTGGGTGGTGCTCTCGGCCACGTCCGTGCTCCTCCCGGTGTGCGTCGTCCGCGGCCAGCCTAGCGATCGGTCCCCGCCCCCGACAGGTCACGTGAGCGGGACCTTTGCGGGGCGGCGCGGCAAGGGGCCTCAGGAGTCGGGAGGTTCGCTGCCCACGAGCCACATGGCGAAGAACTGGGAGCCGCCGCCGTAGGCGTGTCCGAGCACCTTGCGGGCGCCGTCCACCTGGTGATCGCCGGCCTGGCCGCGCACCTGGAGGGCGGCCTCGGCGAAGCGGAGCAGGCCGGAGGCGCCGATGGGGTTGGTGGACAGCACTCCGCCGGACATGTTGACCGGCAGGTCCCCGTCGAGTCCGGTGACGCCGGACTCGGTGAGCTTCCAGCCCTCTCCGGGCTCGGCGAACCCGAGGTTCTCCAGCCACATCGGCTCGTACCAGGAGAAGGGCACGTACAGCTCGGCGGCGTCGATCTCGCGGCGCGGGTCGGTGATGCCGGCCTGCCGGTAGACGTCGGCGGCGCAGTCGCGTCCGGCGCGCGGGGAGACGAAGTCCTTGCCGGCGAACAGGGTGGGTTCGCTGCGCATGGCGCCGCCCAGCATCCAGGCGGGCGGGCGGGGCGCGCGGGCCGCTCCGGCGCGGTCGGTGAGGACGAGGGCGCAGGCCCCGTCGGAGGAGGGGCAGGTCTCGGAGTAGCGGATCGGGTCCCACAGCATGGGCGAGGCCATGACCTTCTCGAGCGTGATGTCCCGCTCGTGGAGGTGGGCGTAGGGGTTCTTCAGCGCGTTGCGCCGGTCCTTGTGGGCGACGAGGGCGCCGATGGTGCCGGGGGCGCCGCTGCGCCGGATGTAGGCGCGCACATGCGGGGCGAAGAAGCCGCCGGCGCCGGCCAGCAGCGGCTGCTGGAAGGGGACCGGCAGGGACAGCCCCCACATGGCGTTGGACTCGGACTGCTTCTCGAAGGCGACGGCGAGCACGGTGCGGTGGACGCGGGCGGCGATCAGCTGGGCGGCGACCAGGGCGGTGGAGCCGCCGACCGAGCCGGCGGTGTGCACCCGCAGCACGGGCTTGCCTGCCGCGCCGAGCGCGTCGGCGAGGTAGAGCTCGGGCGTCATCACGCCCTCGAAGAAGTCGGGCGCCTTGCCGAGGACGACGGCGTCGGTGCCGGCCCAGGTCGTCCCGGCGTCGTCGAGGGCCCGCGCGGCGGCCTCGCGGACGAGTCCGGCGAGGGAGACGTCCCGGCGGGCCGCGGCGTGCCGGGTCTGGCCGATGCCGGTGACGGCCACGGGCTCCTTGGTCATACGGGCTCCCCTTCGAGTACGGCGACCAGGTTCTGCTGGAGGCAGGGCCCGGAGGTGGCGTGGGCGAGGGCGCGGTGGGAGTCGCCGCGGTGGATGCGGGCGGCGGCCTCGCCGATGCGGACGAGTCCGGTGGCCATGACGGGGTCGGCGGCGAGGGGGCCGCCGGAGGGGTTGACGCACACGGTGTCGTCCAGCCGCAGCGCCCGGCGCAGGATCACCTCCTGCGCGGTGAACGGGGCATGCAACTCGGCGGTGTCGACGGGGCGTTCGAAGGCACCGGCCCGTTCGGCGGCCAGCCGGGCGGACGGGGAGTCGGTCAGGTCGCGCACGCCGAGGCCGTGGGGCTCGATGCGGTGGTCGATGCCGCGGATCCAGGCGGGCCGGTCGCACAGCTCACGGGCCCGCTCCCCCGCGGCGAGGATCACGGCGGCCGCGCCGTCGGTCACCGGCGGGCAGTCCCCGGTGCGCAGCGGGCGCACCTGGTAGTCGCCGTGCGGGACGCTTCCGGTGAGCAGGGCGTGCGGGTTGCCTGCAGCGGCCTCGCGGGAGCGGGCGGCCACGGCGGCGAGTTCCGCCTCGTCGGTGATGCCGCTGTCGATGAGGGCCTGGGCCTGGAGGGCGGCGAGGGCGACGGAGTCGGGCCAGAGGGGGGCGAGGTAGTAGGGGTCGAGCTGACGGGTCAGCACATCGCGCAGGGATCCGGGCGAGGACTTGCCCCAGGCGTAGACGAGCGCGGTGTCCGCCTCCCCGGTCAGCAGCTTGGTCCATGCCTCGTACAGGGCCCAGGCGCCGTCGGCCTCCACGTGGGACTCACGGATGGGCGGCCAGGCGCCGACGCCGTCCAGGGCGAGGGTGAAGGAGAAGGCGCGGCCGGCCAGGTAGTCGCTGGAGCCGGAGCAGGTGAAGCCGATGTCGGAGGTGCGCAGTCCGGTCTCCGCGAGCACCTCGTGCAGCACCGGCAGCAGCATCTCGGCCTCGGAGCGGTCGGCGCTGGTGCGCCGGTGCCGGGTCTGGGCGAAGGCGACGACGGCGATGTCGCGGAGCGGTGGCTGCCGGTCGGACTCGCGGGGCACTGGTTGCCGGCCGGTGTCGCTGGGCGGTGCTTGCCGGCCGGTGTCGCTGGGCGGTGCTTGCCGGCCGGTGTCGCGGAGCGGTGCTTGCCGGCCGGACTCGTGGGACGGTGCTTGCCGGCCGGACTCGTGGGACGGTGCTTGCCGGCCGGACTCGTGGGACGGTGCTTGCCGGCCGGACTCGTGGGACGGTGCTTGCCGGTCGGGGGTGGTCACAGCAGCTCCCGGTAGGTGTCGTAGTCCGCGTCGGGCTCGCCGGTGGGCCGGTAGTGGTCGGGGTGGCGGGAACCCGCCGTCCACACCGGTTGGACGCGCAGCCCCATCCGCACCTGGTCGCAGGGGATGCCGGCGATCCGTCCGTGCAGCGCCAGGTCGGCGCCGTCGAGGGCGATGTGGGCGTAGACGTACGGGACTTCGATGTCCTGGTTCCGCGCGGCGATGTTGACGATGCAGAAGGTGGTGACGGTGCCGCGCGGACCCACCTCCACCTGTTCGGCCGTCGATACGCCGCAGGTGGGGCAGGCGCCTCTCGGCGGGATGTAGACCTTCAGGCAGGACGGGCAGCGTTCGCCGACCATGCGGTGCTCGGCGAGGGCCTCGAGGTAGGCGGTCTGGGCGCGGCCGGGGCTGTAGACGTAGTCCAGGCGGGCGGGGGTGACGATGCCGGTGACGGGGTCGGTGAACTCGCCGGTGTGGTGGGTGAGCGGGGCGGTCCCGGCGGCGGGGGCTCCGTCGTACGGCTCGAAGCAGGCGATGTCGGTGATGGCGCCGGTGCGTTCGGCGGCCCAGCGGATACGGACCCGCATCCCGGTGTGCACGGTGTCCGGGCCGGGCGCGTCGAGGGCGTGCAGCAGGGCGGTGTCGGCGCCGTCGAGGCGGACCAGCACCCAGGCGAAGGGCGTGGCCAGGGGCTGTCCCTTGCGCGGGGCGTGGTTCCAGGCCCAGGTGGTGACGGTGCCGGTGGGTGCGACCTCGACGAGTTCGCGCAGTTCCTCGGCGGTGACGGGGTCGTACTCGGCGGGCGGGACGAGGACCCGGCGGTCGGAGCCGCGCACGCCGAGGACGACGCGTTCGCGCAGTCCGGTGAGGAAGGCGCTCTGCACGGGGCCGAGGGAGCGGGTGAAGGGGAACTCGACGACCAGGGGGGCGGTGAGGACCTCGGGCACGGTGACTCCTCGTCAGGCGCGCTTGAAGACGGGTGGCCGTTTCTCGGCGAAGGCGCGGGCGCCCTCCTGGGCGTCGGCGGTGTCGAAAACGGGCATTCCGCGGGCGAGTTCGGCGGCGAGGCCGCCGGTCTCGGTCATCTCCGCGGTCTCGTACACGGACGCCTTGACCGCCTCGACGGCCAGCGGGCCGCAGGCGTTGACGCGTTCGGCGATCTCCAGCGCGGCGTCGAGCGCGGTGCCGTCGGGCACGACATGGCCGATCAGCCCGATCGCGGCGGCCTCCGCGGCGCTGTAGGGGCGGCCGGTGAGCAGCATCTCCAGGGCGTGGGTGCGCGGGATCTGGCGCGGCAGACGGACGGTGGAGCCGCCGACGGGGAACAGTCCCCGCCGCACCTCGAACAGCCCGAAGGTCGCGGACTCGGCGGCGACCCTGATGTCGGTGCCCTGGAGGATCTCGGTGCCGCCCGCGACGCAGGGGCCCTCCACGGCGGCGATCACCGGCTTGCGGGGGCGGTGGTGGCGCAGCATCGCCTTCCAGTGCAGATCGGGGTCGTCCCGCAGGCGGTCCCGGTACTGGTCCCCCGCCATGCCGTCGCCGGCCAGCGCCTTGAGGTCCATGCCCGCGCAGAACGCCCCGCCGGCTCCGGTCAGCACGATCGAGCGGACCGTGTCGTCCTCGTCGGCCTCGACCCAGCCGTCGTACAGGCCGACGAGCATGGGCAACGAGAGCGCGTTCCTCGCTTCCGGCCGGTTGAGGGTGAGCACCAGTGTGGCGCCTTCCCGCTGCACGGTGAGGTGTTCCGTCCCACCCATCGTGGTCTCCCGTCTGAAGGAACGAGAACAGGTTGCAGGAGTAGGGCGGCGGGGACAAGAGTTTTCTGACATTCCGTCAGATCCGTGCTGCGCGGACCCTTCCCCCTTGCACCGTCCTTTGCTCTGATGACCGGCGAGCCGACGGCACCGGGCGCCACGAGGGTCAGGAGGAGCGGTGGAGTACAACCTTGCCGACCTGTTCGAGTCGATCGCCGACGTCGTCCCCGACCGCGAGGCCCTGGTCCACCTCGAGCTGCCCGGCAGCGGGGCGGAGCGCCGGCTCACGTATGCCGAACTGGACGCGGCGGCCAACCGCATCGGCCACCATCTGCTGGACAGCGGCATCCGGCCCGGCGAGCATCTGGGCCTGCACCTGTACAACTGCGTGGAGTATCTGCAGACGGTGCTCGGCTGCCTGAAGGCCCGGGTCGTGCCGGTGAACGTCAACTACCGGTATGTCGAGGACGAGTTGGTGTACCTGTACCGGGACGCCGACCTGGTGGCGCTGGTCTACGACGCGGAGTTCTCCGACCGGGTGCGCGCTGCGGCCCGGCGCACCGGCACGTTACGGCATCTGCTCCGGGTCGGGGCGCCGCCCGACGGTCCCGGCACGGCCTATGCCGACGCCGAGGCCGCCGGTTCTCCCGAGCGCGGCTTCGCCCCGCGCTCCGGGGACGACCAGTTCATCATCTACACCGGCGGCACGACCGGCCTGCCCAAGGGTGTGATGTGGCGGCAGGAGGACCTGTTCTTCGCCGGGCTCGGGGGCGGCGCGCCCACGGGCGAGCCGGTGCGCAGGCCGGACGAGCTGGCCGAACGGGCAGCGGCAGGCGGCAGCGGCATCACCTTCTTCCCGACGGCCCCGCTGATGCACGGCACCTCCACGCTGACCGCGTTCATCGGCTTCCACTTCGGGCAGCGGGTGGTGCTGCACCGCAGATTCGCCGCCGAGGAGGTGCTGCGCACGGTGGAGAGGGAGCGGGTCACCAGTGTGTCGCTGGTCGGCGACGCGATGCTGCGGCCGCTGGTGGACGCGCTGGAGGGGCCGATGAAGGGCACGGACTGCTCCTCGCTGTTCAGCGTGTCCTCGTCCGGGGCGATCCTGTCGGAGACGGTGCGCAGCCGGTTCCGGGAACTGGTGCCGCACACGCTGCTGCTGAACAACTTCGGCTCCTCCGAGTCCGGATTCAACGGCACGGCGACCGAGGACGCGGGCGCGCGGCGCGGTCTGCGGCTCCAGGTCAACTCCCGCACCCGGGTGGTCGATCCGGTGACGCACGAGCCGGTGGCGGCCGGGGAGACCGGCCGGGTCGCCCAGTGCGGGCACGTCCCGCTCGGCTACTACAACGACCCCGCGAAGACCGCCGAGACGTTCTTCGAGAAGGACGGCGAGCGGTGGGTGCTGCTCGGGGACCTGGCCACCGTCGACGAGGACGGCGTGGTCACCGTCCTGGGCCGCGGCTCGCAGTGCATCAACACGGGGGGCGAGAAAGTGTTCCCGGAGGAGGTGGAGCAGGCCCTGAAGTCCCACCCGGACGTGTACGACGCGCTGGTCACCGGGGTGCCCGACGAGCGGTGGGGACATCAGGTGGCGGCAGTGGTGCAACTGCGCGAGGGGGCGCCCCTGCCCTCGCTGGAGGACATCCGGGCGCACTGCCGGGACCGGCTCGCCGGGTACAAGCTCCCCCGGCGGCTGGTGATCACCGAGACCATCCAGCGGTCGCCGAGCGGCAAGGCGGATTATCGGTGGGCACGCGAGATCGCGGCCGCGGGCGGGTGACGTCCGGCGCGGCGGTTTGAACACCGGGCGGGGTACGGACGTACTGGTGTGTGCAGGCCCGGACACCGGGCCCGTTCGTCATGCCATCGCAGGACTGCGCGGAAGGACCACCGGGTGCCGCTCTTCACACGCTCCCGTCAGCTGCCGGGCCCCACCGCCGAGAGCACCGGAAGCACACCGGGCGCGCAAGGCGACGCGGCGAAGGCCGACGCCCCGGAGAGGGAGCACGACGCGGCGCCGGCCGCGGACGCGAGCACGGCGCCGGACGGAAGGCCGGAGAAGGCGGGCGCATCGGGGGGTGAGGCGACGTCCGCCGGCGAGGACGACGCGCCCGCCTCGGACGAGGCCACGCAGGAAGCGAAGGCCGCCTCTGCCGCGCCGGACGAGGGCCGGCCGCCCGCCGACGCCGAGGACGGCACGCCGGATGCCGCCCATGAGGCGCCCGACGACACCCCCGACTCCCCCGCCCGCGCCGGTTGGTTCGGCTGGCGGCGTCGCTACCCCCGCGCCGCACGCGGTGTGACTGTGGGGACGACGGTCCTGGCCGGTGCGCTCGTGCTGTTCGCGCTGCTGATGCCCAACCGGCTGGAGCGGCTGCACATCGAGGCGTTCCTGCGGCTGCCCGCCGAGGGCATCCTGCTCGCGACCCTGCTGCTGGCCCTGCCGCCCCGGCCCCGGCGGATCACCGCCGTCGTCGCCGGTGTCCTCCTGGGCCTGCTCACCGTGCTGAAGTTCGTGGACATGGGCTTCTACCAGGTGCTGGCCCGGCCGTTCGACCTGGTGCTGGACTGGATCCTGCTGGACGACGCGGCGGAGTTCGTCCGGGAGTCGTTCGGCCGGAGCGGGCAGGTGCTGGCCGTGATCGGGGTGATCGTCCTCTTCCTCGCGGTGCTGGTCCTGATGACGCTGGCCATGGTGCGGGTGACGCATCTGATGGTCCGTCACCGCCACACCGCCACCCGGACGACGATCGTCCTGGGCCTCGCCTGGATCACCTGCGTCACCCTCGGTGTGCAGGCCGGCGGTGCCCAGCTCGCCACCAGGGGCACGGCCCAGATGGTGGAGAACCGGGTGAAGGCGGTGCGCGCGGGCATCGCGGACGCCCGCATCTTCGAGAAACAGGCCGCGGTGGACGCCTTCGCCGACACCCCGCCCGACCAGCTGCTGACCGGACTGCGCGGCAAGGACGTGCTGTTCACCTTCATCGAGAGCTACGGCCGGGTGGCGATCGACGATCCGGCGATGGCCGGGCCGATGGACGCCGCGCTGAAGGAGGGCACGGACCGGCTGAAGGCGGCCGGTTTTGCATCGCGCAGCGCCTGGCTGAAGTCGCCGGTGACCGGTGCGGGCAGCTGGCTCGCCCACTCCACCTTCCTGTCCGGTCTGTGGATCAAGAACCAGCAGCGGTACCGGAGCCTGACCACCAGCGACCGCATGACCCTGACCAAGTACTTCCGCAAGACCGGGGACTGGCGCACCGTCGGCGTCGTCCCCGGGGTGCGGCGGGCCTGGCCGGAGGGGAAGTTCTTCGGCCTGGACCACATCTACGACTCCGAGCACCTCGGCTACCACGGCCCCTACTTCAGCTGGACGCCAGTGCCCGACCAGTTCAGCCTGGAGGCGTTCGAGCGGCTGGAGCACGGCAGGAAGAACCGTGAGCCGATCATGGCGGAGATCATCCTGGCCTCCAGTCACAACCCCTGGTCCCCGGTCGCCCGCATGATCGACTGGGAGGATCTGGGGGACGGTTCGGTGTTCCACGAGATCAAGAAGGAGGGCACCGACCCCAAGGAGATCTGGAAGGACCCGGAGAAGGTGCGCACCGAGTACCGCCGGGCCATCGAGTACTCGCTGCGCAGCCTCACCGAGTGGATGGAGCGCTACGGCGACGAGGACACGGTGCTGGTCTTCCTCGGCGACCACCAGCCGGTCCCGACCGTCACCGCCGGAAGCCGCAGCAAGGACGTGCCGGTGACCATCGTGGCGCGGGACAAGAAGGTGCTGGACCGGGTCGCCGACTGGAACTGGACCGAGGGCCTCAAGCCCGCGCCGCACGCCCCGCGTTGGGGCATGGACAAGTTCCGCGACCGCTTCATGACGGCGTACGGTCCGCAGGGCGGCCGCTGAGGAACCGCTCGACCCGTCCGGTGAACCACTCCGGGTCGTCCAGCCACGGGTAGTGCGCGGCGCCGGGCTGCACCGCGAGCTCGGCGTGCGGGAACACCTCGGCGCAGCGGCGGGCGAGGTCCGGGCGGGGGCCGCCGTCGAGTTCTCCGGCGAGGACGAGCACCGGGGCGGTCAGGCGGGCGAGCGCCGCCCGGGTGGCGGGCGGGTCCCAGGCACCGTCCGCGCCGAAGAGTTCGGCGGCCTCGTCGTTGTACTCGGTGTCCCCGGCCTGTTCGTGGGCGCGGGCGGTCTCGTCCCAGCGGCCGTAGAAGAAGGGGGCGAAGACCGGGTCGTAGTCGCCGGTGCGGTCCAGCCAGTCCTGGTAGGCCGGCCAGGCCTGCGGGAACCAGGGCTCGTCCCGGCGCAGCAGGGCGGCCGCCCGGCGGTCCTCGGCGGTGGCCGGCACGCCGAGCGCCCAGGGGGCGGCGGTGATCAGGGCGAGCCGGGCCACCCGCTCGGGGCGCCGGGCCGCGTAGAGCATGGCCAGGCTGCCGCCCGCCGAGTGGCCGAGCAGGTCCATGCGCTCCAGGCCCAGGTGGAGGCGGAGCGCCTCCACGTCGTCGACGAGCCGGTCGCAGCGGTAGGTCGACGGGTCCGCCGGGACGGACGACTCCCCGGTGCCGCGCAGGTCGAGCAGGACGAGCCTGCGGTGGGCGTCGAGTCCGCCCAGGTTGCCCAGGTAGACACTGGCCCGCATGGGGCCGCCGGGCAGGACCACCAGGGGCTCGCCCTCGCCCCGCAGGTGATAGGCGAGCGTGGTCCCGTCCGGCGCGGTGAAGATCGGCATGAGGGTGATCCTGCGGGGCGGGCCCCGCCGGGCGCAACGGACTTCCCGGCCGGAGGGGTGGACGTCCGGGCCGGAGCAACGGAAGTCCCCCGGCCGGAGCGCGGCAGCTCCCGGAGCGTAGATCCGGAGTCTGAGGGCCGGAGATCCGGCGTTCCCGGGCCGGAGATCCGGAGAAAGTGCAGGCCCGGGTCTTGCATCGACCGGCGGTGACCTGAATTACTGGCCCCTGAAGCTCGACCGAATGATCGGTCGCCCGGATTGATGCGATTCGTGTGCGATGCGTGAAGGGAAGGTCCTGATGACTCAGGCGGCGGACCTGCGGGACGCGGCGGAGCGGCTCGACGCGGAGGGGCTGCGGGCGCTGCAGCTGGAGCGGCTTCGGTCCTCGCTGCGGCACGCGTACGAGAACGTGCCCTTCTACCGAGAGTCCTTCGACAAGGCGGGCGTCCACCCCGACGACTGCCGTTCGCTCGCCGATCTGGCCCGCTTCCCGTTCACCACCAAGGCGGACCTGCGGGAGAACTACCCGTACGGCATGTTCGCCGTGCCCCGGGAGCGCATCCGCCGGATCCACGCCTCCAGCGGCACCACCGGGCGGCCCACGGTCGTCGGCTACACCGAGAACGACCTGTCCATGTGGGCGGACATGGTGGCCCGCTCCATCCGCGCGGCCGGCGGCCGGCCCGGCGACATCTGTCATGTGGCGTACGGCTACGGCCTGTTCACCGGCGGGCTGGGCGCGCACTACGGTGCCGAGCGGCTCGGCTGCACGGTGGTCCCCGCCTCCGGCGGCATGACGGCACGGCAGGTGCAGCTGATCCAGGACCTGAAGCCCGCGATCATCATGGTGACCCCCTCCTACATGCTCACGCTGCTGGACGAGTTCGAGCGGCAGGGCGTCGACCCGCGCGGCACCTCGCTGCGGGTGGGCATCTTCGGCGCCGAGCCCTGGACCGAGCAGATGCGGCAGGAGATCGAGGAGCGGTTCGCGATCGACGCCGTGGACATATACGGGCTGTCGGAGGTCATCGGCCCCGGTGTGGCGCAGGAGTGCGTGGAGACCAAGGACGGTCTGCACATCTGGGAGGACCACTTCTACCCGGAGGTCGTCGACCCGGTCACCGGTGAGGTGCTGCCGGACGGGGAGCGGGGCGAGCTGGTGTTCACCTCGCTGACCAAGGAGGCCATGCCCATCGTGCGGTACCGGACGCGCGATCTGACCCGGCTGCTGCCGGGCACGGCCCGGGTGTTCCGGCGCATGGAGAAGGTCACCGGCCGCAGCGACGACATGGTGATCCTGCGCGGCGTGAACCTCTTCCCCACGCAGATCGAGGAGATCGTGCTGCGCACGCCCGGTGTCGCCCCGCACTTCCAGCTGCGGCTGACCCGCGAGGGCCGCATGGACGCGCTCACGATCCGCGCGGAGGCCCGCCCGGACGCGGACAGCGCGATCCGCGCCTCGGCCGCGCAGCTGATCAAGTCGGCCGTGAAGGACGGCATCGGGGTCTCGGTGGACGTGGAGATCGTCGACCCGGAGACGCTGGAGCGTTCGGTGGGCAAGATCCGGCGGATCGTGGACCTGCGGTCCGAGCAGCCCGCCCGGCCGGTCAGCGGCTGAAGCGGTCGCGCAGCTCGCGTTTGAGGATCTTTCCGCTGGCGTTGCGCGGAAGTTCCTCGGCGAACAGCACCCGCTTGGGCGCCTTGAACGGCGACAGCTTCTCGCGGGCGTGCGCGATCAGTTCCTCCTCGGTGACCTCGCCGCGCGGGACCACCACCGCGGTGACGGCCTCCACCCAGCGGTCGTCGGGCAGGCCGATCACGGCCACCTCGGCGACCGCCTCATGGGTGTAGAGGGCGTCCTCGACCTGGCGGGAAGCCACCAGCACACCACCGGAGTTGATGACGTCCTTCACCCGGTCGACGATGGTGAAGTAGCCGTCGGAGTCGCGCACCGCGAGGTCGCCGGAGCGGAACCAGCCGTCGCGGAACGCCCGGGCGGTCTCCTCCGGCTTGTCCCAGTAGCCCTCGCACAACTGCGGTGAGCGGTAGACGATCTCACCGGGGGTGCCGTCGGGCACGTCCTTGCCGTCCTCGTCGACCACCCGGGCGTCGACGAACAGCACCGTCCGGCCGCAGGAGTCCATGCGCCCCTCGTGCTCGTCGGGCCCGAGGACGGTGGCCAGCGGTCCGATCTCGCTCTGCCCGAAGCAGTTGTAGAACGCCAGGTCCGGCAGCCGCTCCTTGAGACGCTCAAGGACCGGCACCGGCATGATGGACGCCCCGTAGTACGCCTTGCGCAGCCCGCTCAGGTCGCGGGCGGCGAAGTCGGGGCGGTTGGACAGCCCGATCCACACGGTGGGCGGTGCGAAGAAGCTG
The DNA here is from genome assembly GCF_039526425.1 of Streptomyces thermospinosisporus. Taxonomy (NCBI): domain Bacteria; kingdom Bacillati; phylum Actinomycetota; class Actinomycetes; order Kitasatosporales; family Streptomycetaceae; genus Streptomyces; species Streptomyces thermospinosisporus. The sequence goes on along the minus strand of NZ_BAAAIZ010000033.1, from coordinate 107,657 downwards.
TCCGCGCGCCCGCTCTCGATCAGGTCGAACAGGCGGTCGCCGTCGGGGGCGTCGAGGACGATGCTGGTGGCGCCCACGGCCAGGTACGGCATCAGGAACACATGCATCTGCGCCGAGTGGTACAGCGGCAGCGCGTGCACCGGGCGGTCGCCGGCCGCCAGGTCGAGGGCGGTGATGGCGCTCAAGTACTCGTGCACCAGGGCGCGGTGGGTCATCATCGCGCCCTTGGGCAGTGCGGTGGTGCCCGAGGTGTAGAGCAGCTGCACCAGGTCCTCGGAGCGGGGTTCGGGACCGTCGTACAGCGGTGCCCCGTCCAGCCGGGCGAGCAGGCTGTCGTCGCTGTCGCGCAGCGGCAGGGCCGGTACGCCGTCGGGGAGCCGTTCCGCGAGGCCGGGGTCGGCGAGGACCAGGCTGCTGCCGGACTGGCGGACCAGGTAGGCGAGGTCGTCGCCGGTCAGGTTCTGGTTGATGGGCACGTGCACCAGGCCGGCGCGGGCGCAGGCGAGGAAGCCGATCAGATAGGCGTCGGAGTTGTGGCCGAAGGCGCCCACGCGGTCGCCCGGGGAGAGCCCCTCGGCCAGCAGGAGGCCGGCCGCGCGGGAGACGGCGGTGTCCAGCTCGTCGTAGGTCCAGGTGCGGTCGGCGTATTCGACGGCCGTGCGCGCCGGGGTGCGCCGTGCGCTGCGTCGCAGGACTCCGTCGACCGTGCTGCCGTGTCCGGGCGTCATGACTGACGATCCTCGGTCGGCGGGCGGGGCAAGGTCAAGACGCCGGTCCGGGGCGGATGTACGGCCGGACGAGCGGTGCGCAGGGCGGCCGTCCGGGGCGGATGTACGGCTGGACGAGGTCGGTTGAACGGCCGTCAGAAAGCCCGTGCAGCCGTACTGACGGGTGAACATACCGGTTGGTACGCTCAGCCGCTCCTTCCCCCGACGACGTTGGGAGGCACGATGCGTATCCGCCCGAGACGGTTCGCCGTCGCGGCCGTGGCCCTGCTGACCGCGGGTGCCGCGCTGCCGGCCGGCGCCGCCGAACGGCACGGCCGCCAGGAACACCCCTCCCACGGTGGCCTGTCCGCCGTGATCCGCTACACCGAGTACGGCATTCCGCACATCGTCGCCAAGGACTACGCGGACCTCGGGTTCGGCACCGGGTGGGCGCAGGCCGCCGACCAGGTGTGCACGCTCGCCGACGGTTTCCTGACGGTGCGCGGTGAACGCTCCCGCCACTTCGGGCCGGACGCGGCGACCGACTTCTCCCTGTCGTCGGCCACGACCAACCTCGCCAGCGATCTGTACTTCCGCGGTGTACGGGAGTCCCGGACAGTGGAGAAGCTGCTCGCCCGGCCCGCGCCGCTCGGGCCGAGCCGTGCGGTGAAGGAGATGATGCGCGGCTACGCGGCCGGGTACAACGCCTGGCTGCGGAAGAACCGCGTCACCGACCCAGCGTGCCGCGGCGCCGCCTGGGTGCGGCCGGTGACCACGCTGGACGTGGCGGCACGGGGTTTCGCCCTCGCCGTGCTGGGCGGGCAGGGCCGGGCGGTGGACGGCATCACGGCCGCGCAGCCCCCGTCGGGAGCCGGCTCGGGGGCCTCCCCCTCCGCCTCCCCGGCGCCGCGGCCGGGCAAGGGTGCCGATGCCCTGGTGCGGGGTGCGCGTGAGCTGTTCGGCTCCGGCAGCGCGGACATGGGGTCCAACGCGGTCGCGTTCAGCGGGCGGACCACGGCGAACGGGCGGGGGCTGCTGCTCGGCAACCCGCACTACCCGTGGCAGGGCGGGCGCCGGTTCTGGCAGGTTCAGCAGACCATTCCCGGACGGCTGAACGTGATGGGCGCCTCCCTGCTGGGCACGGTGAACATCGCCATAGGGCACAACGACCGGGTGGCCTGGAGCCACACCGTGGCCACGGGCGTGCCCGTCAACCTGCACCAGCTGACCCTCGACCCGTCCGACCCGACCGTCTACCTCGTCGACGGCAAACGGGAGCGGATGCGCAAACGTACCGTCACGGTGCCGGTGAAGAACGGCGCCCCGGTCACCCGCACCCAGTGGTGGACCCGCTACGGTCCCGTCATCACCTCGCTCGGCGCCTCGGTCCCGCTGCCCTGGACGGCGACGACCGCCTACGCGCTCAACGACCCCAACGCCGCCAACCTCCGCGCCTCCGATACCGGCCTCGGCTTCGGCAAGGCGCGCAGCACCGCCGATCTGCTCACCGTGCTGCGCCGCACCCAGGGGCTGCCCTGGGTCAACACCATCGCCGCGGACGCGCGCGGCCACACCCTGTTCACTCAGTCGCAGGTGCTGCCGCGCATCACCGACGGCCTGGCCGAGCGGTGCTCCACACCGCTGGGCAAGCTGACGTATCCGTCCGCGGGCCTGGCGGTCCTGGACGGCTCCCGTTCCGGCTGCACGCTCGGCCGCGACCGCGACGCCGTGCAGCCGGGCATCTTCGGCCCGTCGCGGATGCCGACGCTGAAGGACGCCCCGTATGCGGAGAACTCCAACGACAGCGCCTGGCTGGCCAACGCGGACCGGCCGCTCACCGGCTACGAGCGGATATTCGGGGACGTGGGCACGCAGCGGTCGATGCGCACCCGGGGTGCCCTCGAGGACGTGGCGGGCCTCGCCGAGCGCGGCCGGCTGACCGTACGGGACCTGCAGCGGCAGCAGTTCGCCGACCGGGCACCGGCCGGTGACCTCGCCGCCGAGGACGCGGCGAAGGCCTGTGCCGCGCTGCCGGGCGGGACGGCCACGGCCTCCGACGGCACCGCCGTCGACGTGCGCGAGGCCTGCTCCGTGCTCGCCGCGTGGGACCGCACCATGGACCCCGGCAGCCGGGGCGCGCTGCTCTTCGACCGGTTCTGGCGGCGGCTGACGGCGTCGGTCCCGAGCGCCCAGCTGTGGAAGGTGCCGTTCTCCGCCGCCGACCCGGTGCGCACACCGCGCGGCCTGAACACGGAGGCGCCCGGCTTCGCCGGCGCGCTGGCGGACACGGTGGCCGGACTGCGGGGCGCGGGCATCGCGTTGGACGCCCGGCTCGGCGAGCACCAGTTCGTGGTGCGGTCCGGCAAGCGCCTCCCGGTGCCCGGCGGCACCGAGTCCCTCGGCGTGTGGAACAAGATCGAGCCCCGGTGGGACCCGGCGAACGGCGGCTACACCGAGGTGAGCACGGGGTCCAGCTACATCCAGGCGGTCGGCTGGGACGGCGGCCCCTGCCCGGTCGCCCGGACCCTGCTGACGTACTCCCAGTCCTCCGACACCGGGTCGCCGCACTTCAGCGACCAGACACGGCTGTTCTCGCAGCAGCGGTGGGTGACCTCCCGCTTCTGCGAGAAGGACATCCGGAACTCGCCCGCACTGCGGGTGGTGCGCGTCGGCGAGCGGTGAGGGAAGGGCGCGGGTCCCGTCCGGTGGGCCCTCACACCGGACGGGACCGGCCCTGCCAGTAGGGCTCGCGCAGCCGGCGCTTGTAGAGCTTGCCGTTGGGGTCGCGGGGCAACTCGGCAGTGAAGTCGACGCTGCGGGGGCGCTTGTAGGCGGCGAGCCGGCCGGCGCAGTGGTCGAGGAGGGCGGCGGCGAGGGCCGGGCCGGGCTCCTGGCCGGGGGCCGGTTCGACGACCGCCTTGACCTCCTCGCCCCAGTCGTCGTGCGGGACGCCGAAGACGGCGGCGTCGGCGACGGCGGGGTGGGCGAGCAGCACGGACTCGATCTCGGCGGGGTAGATGTTGACGCCGCCGGAGATGATGAGGTCGATCTTGCGGTCGTGCAGGAAGAGGTAGCCGTCCTCGTCGAGGTGGCCGAGGTCGCCGACGGTGAAGAATGCGCCGACCCGGTTGCGGCGGGTCTTGGCCTCGTCGCGGTGGTAGGTGAAGCCGCCGGTGGTCATCTTCATGTAGACAGTGCCGACCTGGCCGGGGGGCAGCGGGTCGCCGTCGTCGTCGAGGACGGCCAGTTCGCTGACGGGCCAGGCCCTGCCGACGGTGCCGGGCCGCTTCAGCCAGTCCTCGGCGGTGGCGAAGGTGCCGCCGCCCTCGCTGGCCGCGTAGTACTCCTCGACGCAGGGGCCCCACCAGTCGAGCATGGCCCGTTTCACATGCTCGGGGCAGGGGGCGGCGCCGTGGATGGCGTGCCGCATGGAGGAGACGTCATAGCGGGCCCTGACCTCGTCGGGCAGGGCCAGCAGCCGGTGGAACTGGGTGGGGACCATGTGGGTGTGGGTGCACCGGTGACGGTCGATCAGGCGCAGCATCTCCTCGGGCATCCACTTGTCCATCACCACGAGTCGGTGGCCGATGTGCAGGGAGGCGCCCGCGAACTGGAGCACGGCGGTGTGGTAGAGCGGCGAGCAGACCAGGTGCACATTGTCGTCGAACGGGCGGATGCCGAAGATGCCGAGGAACCCGCCGAGGTTGGTCTCCTCGGGGGGCTTGCCGGGCAGGGGGCGGCGGATGCCGCGGGGGCGTCCGGTGGTGCCCGAGGTGTAGTTCATGACCCAGCCGAGGGTGCGGTCGCCGGGCGGTGACCCGGGTTGTCCGGTGAGGAGTCCGGCGTACGGCCGGAAGCCCTCGGCCCGGCCCACCGCGTACCGGTGGGAGGCCGGGAGTGCGGCCTCGTCGGCGGCGGCGCGGGCGGCGTCGGCGTACCGCTCGTGGGCGATGAGCGCCTTGGCGCCGGAGTCGGCGACGATCCAGGCGATCTCCGGTGCGACCAGATGGTGGTTGACGGGCACCAGGTAGAGGCCGGCCTGGGTGGCGGCGAGGTAGGCGGTGAGGAACTCGGCGCCGTTGGGGAGCACCACGGCGAAGGTGTCGCCGCGCCGCAGCCCGGCGGCGCGCAGACCGTGCACCATCCGGTTCGCGTCGGCGTGCAGGCGGCCCGCGGTGCACCGGGTGCCGTCGGGGGCGATGAGCACCGTGCGGCCGGGGTCCTGCGCGGCCTGGGCCCAGAAGCCGGGGGGCGCGGTGGGGGCGGTGGTCATGACGGTCCGCTCCTTCGGGCGATGCGGTTCACGCGGTCGAGGGCCTCCTCGAAGCCCCGGGTGAGGTCGTCGAAGACGGCCTGGACGCTGCGTTCGCGGGTCATCCGGCCGACGATCTGCCCGACCGGTGTGCCGAGCAGGGGTTCGACCTCGTAGCGCTGGATGCGGGAGACGGCCTCGGCGACCAGCAGTCCCTGCAGCGGCATGGGCAGCGGGCCGGGTCCTGACGGGTCGTCCCAGGCGTCGGTCCACTGGGTGCGCAGCTGCCGGGCGGGCTTGCCGGTCAGCGCGCGGGAGCGGACGGTGTCGCCGGAGCCGGCCGCGAGCAGTCTGCGGGTCAGGGCGGGCGAGTGCAGATCGGCCTCGGTGGTGGTGAGCCACACCGAGCCCAGCCACACCCCCTGGGCTCCGAGGCTGAGCGCGGCGGCCACCTGGCGGCCGCTGCCGATGCCTCCGGCGCACAGCACCGGCAGGGGGGACACGGCGTCGACGACCTCGGGGGTGAGCACCATGGTGGCGATCTCGCCGGTGTGGCCCCCGGCCTCGTAGCCCTGGGCGACGACGATGTCGATACCGGCCTCCTTGTGGTGCAGCGCGTGGCGTGCGCTGCCCGCGAGCGCGGCGACCAGCACGCCCCGCTGGTGCGCGCGGTCGATCACGTCGGCGGGCGGTGAGCCGAGGGCGTTGGCGAGCAGCTTGATCGGGTGGTCGAGGGCGACGTCGAGCTGGCTGCGGGCGACCTGCTCCATCCAGCCGGTGATGCGCCAGCCGGCCCGCTCGCCCTCGGGGAGTTCGGGCACGCCGAAGCGGGCGAGGAGATCCTTGACCCAGGCACGGTGGCCCTCGGGGATCATCGCCTCCACCTCGGCCTCGGTGACGCCCTCCACCTTCTTCGCGGGCATCACCACGTCCAGGCCGTAGGGCTGTCCGCCGGTGTGCGCCTCGATCCAGTCGAGGTCGCGGGCGAGCTCGTCGGGGGCGGTGTACCGGACCGCGCCGAGCACTCCGAGGCCGCCGGCCCGGCTGATGGCGGCGGCGACGGCCGGGAACGGGGTGAAGCCGAAGACGGCGTGCTCGATTCCGAGGGTCTGGCTCAGCTCCGTCTGCATGGGCGCAGGATGCCGCAGTCCTCCGGACGACGGAAGACTTCTTCTGATGCTTCGTCAGATCATCTTTGATGGATCGTCAGATCGGCGGGCGTGCAACACCCATTGACACACGGACTCGCTGACAGGAAAGTTTCACTCCGCGACGCGATCGCGAAAGATACTTTCAGACGGCGCAGCAGGCCCACGAGCCGGGAGGAAGCCCATGACGGGCGACGGAGCGAGCGGCATCACCAGACGTCAACTCGGTCGCGGAACCCTGGCGCTGGGAGGTGCCCTGGCCCTCGCCGCACTGCCGGCCGGCCCCGCCGCCGCGGCCCCGGCGGGCGGCGGGCGCACCACCCTGCGGCACGGCTCACCCCGCCGGGCCGGACTGCTCGCCGAGCATCTGGACCGGCTCGTCGCCGACGCCGAGACCTTCCTCGGCCCGTCCCCGAAGCACCCCTGGTACGCGGGTGCCGTGCTGCTCGCCGGCCGGGGCGGCACCGTGGCCCTGCACCGGCCCATCGGCATGGCGGTGCGCTACCGGGCCTACGACGAGAAGACCGACACCGGCATCGAATTCCCGGCTGACCAGCAGATCCCGATGGCCGAGGACACCGTCTTCGACCTGGCCTCGGTGTCGAAGCTGTTCACCTCGGTCCTCGCCGTACAGCAGATCGAACGCGGGCGGCTGGAGCTGGAGGCCGCCGTCGCCTCCTACCTGCCGGACTTCGGGCGGGCCGGCAAGCAGGAGGTGACGATCCGCCAGCTCCTCACCCACACCTCCGGTTTCCGGGCCTGGATCCCGCTCTACCAGGAGAACACGTACGAGGAGAAGCTCCAGCGCCTGTACGACGAGAAGCTGGTGAACCCGCCCGGCACGGCCTATCTGTACTCGGACCTGAACCTGATCTCCCTCCAGCTGGTCCTGGAGAAGATCACCGGCCGCTCCCTCGACACCCTGCTGCGCGAGGAGATCACCGGGCCGCTCGGCATGCGCCGCACCCGTTACAACCCACCCGCCTCCTGGAAGCCGAGGATCGCCGCCACCGAGGACGCCCGCCTGCCCTGGTCGGGTCTCGACCGGGGCCTGGTGTGGGGCGAGGTGCACGACGAGAACGCCTACAGCCTCGGCGGGGTCGCCGGACATGCGGGCGTGTTCTCCAATGCCTGGGATCTGGCGGTGCTGGGCCGCACCCTGCTCAACGGCGGCTCCTACGGCAGGGCGCGCATCCTGCGGCCGGAGTCGGTGGAGCTGATGTTCACCGACTTCAACACCGGCTTCCCCGGCGACGAGCACGGGCTGGGCTTCGAGCTCTACCAGCACTGGTACATGGGCGCGATGGCCACCCCGCGCACGGCGGGCCACACCGGCTTCACCGGGACGGCTCTGGTGCTCGACCCGACCACCGACTCGTTCCTGGTGCTGCTGGGCAACTCGGTGCATCCGGTGCGCAGTTGGCGCTCCGGATCCGCTCCCCGGGTGGCTGCCGCCACCAGCCTGGCGCGTGCGGTGCCGGTGCGGCCGGCGCGGGGACGTACCGCCTGGTTCTCCGGGATGGCGAGCTCCGCCGAGGCGACACTCGCGCTGCCGGCGCTGGACACCGCGCGGGGCGGTGCCCGGCTGCGCTGCGCCCTGTGGTGGGACACCGAGCCGCGGTCCGACGTGCTCACCCTGGAGGCCACGGACGACGGCGGGGCCACCTGGCGGCCGGTGCCCTTCACCACCGCGCCCCGGCGCGGCGAGCCCGCACCCCACCCCTCGGGCACGGCCACCGGCTGGTCGGGGCGCGTCTGGCACACCCTGACCGCCGAACTGCCCGCCGCCCGGGGCCTGGTGCTGCGCTGGCGCTACACGACGGACCAGCTGTACGTGGGCCGCGGTGTCTATGTCGACGCCCTGTGCGTCGAGTCGGCCGGCCGGGTCCTCTTCGACGAGGCACGGCCCGCCGACCGGGCCCGCATCGAGGCACGGGGCTGGACGGCGTCGGCCGACTGACCGCCGACTGACCGGACGCGTGGTCCGTCGGCCGACTGACCGAACTCGTGCATCGTCGGCCGACGTTCCTGACTCGTGCACCGTCGGCCGACTGACCGGACTCGTGCACCGTCGGCCGACTGACCGGACTCCTGCGCCGTCGGCCGACTGACCGAACTCGTGCATCGTCGGCCGACGGACCATCTGTACGCCGTCGGCCGACCGGCCAGGGTTGTGCGCGGTCGCCGTCAGTCCTCCGCGCTCTCCAGCACGGCCATCGCCGCGTTGTGTCCGGGCACCCCGCTCACCCCGCCGCCGCGGACCGCGCCCGCGCCGCAGAGCAGGACGTTGCTGTGGCGGGTCTCCACGCCCCAGCGGCCGGTGCGGTCCTGGGCATGGGGCCAGGACAGGTCGCGGTGGAAGATGTTGCCGCCGGGGAGTCTGAGGTCGCGTTCGAGGTCCAGGGGCGTCTTGGCCTCCAGGCACGGGCGTCCGTCCGCGTCGGTGGCGAGGCAGTCGGCGAGCGGTTCGGCCAGATGGGCGTCGAGCTGGGCGAGCGTCGACTTCAGCAGGTCCTCGCGCACCCCCTCGTTGTCCTGCCGGAACAGCCGCGCGGGGGTGTGCAGGCCGAACAGGGTGAGGGTCTGGTAGCCCTGCGCGGCCAGGTCCGGGCCGAGGATCGTGGGATCGGTGAGCGAGTGGCAGTAGATCTCCGACGGCGGCACGGCCGGCAGCTCGCCCGCAGCCGCCTGGGCGTGCGCGGCGGCCAGCTGCTGGTAGCCCTCGGCGATGTGGAAGGTGCCGGCGAAGGCCTCCCGGGGGTCGACCGAGCTGTCGCGGAGCCGGGGCAGCCGCTTGAGCAGCATGTTCACCTTGAGCTGGGCGCCCTCGGCGGGCTCCGGGGGTGTGTCGCCGGTCAGCGCCGCCAGCTCCTGCGGGGAGGCATTGACCAGGACGTGCCGGGCCGCGGCGACGCCCTCTCCGTCGGCGGTGCGGTAGGTGACCTCGGCGGTGGTCCCGTCGGTGTCGATGCGCACGGCCTCGTGGCCGGTGGCGAGGACGGCTCCCGCGTCGCGTGCGGCGGCGGCCAGCGCGCCGGTGAGGGCGCCCATGCCGCCGACCGGGACGTCCCACGCCCCGGTGCCGCCGCCGATCACGTGGTAGAGGAAGCAGCGGTTCTGCTTCAGGGACGGGTCGTGGGCGTCGGCGAAGGTGCCGATGAGGGCGTCGGTGAGGACGACGCCGCGCACCAGGTCGTCACTGAAGTGACGCTCGATCGCGACGCCGATCGGCTCCTCGAACAGGGTCCGCCAGGCCTCCTCGTCGTCGACGGTGCGGCGCAGTTCCTCGCGGGTGGGCAGCGGCTCGGTGAGCGTGGGGAAGACCCGCCGGGCGACGCGGCCGGTCATGCCGTAGAAGTGCTGCCAGGACTCGTACTCGCGGTCGGATCCGGTGAGCCGGACGAAGGCCTCGCGGGTGCGCTGCTCGTCACCGGCGACCAGCAGGCCGGTGGGGCGTCCGTCGCGCTCGGTGGGTGTGTAGGAGGAGACGGTGCGGGTGCGCAGCCGGAAGTCGAGCCCGAGATCGGTGACGATCTTCTGCGGCAGCAGGCTGACCAGGTACGAGTAGCGGGACAGCCGGGCGTCGACACCCTTGAACGGCCGCGTGGACACGGCCGCTCCCCCGGTGTGGTCCAGCCGCTCCAGCAGCAGCACGGAGCGCCCTGCCCGGGCGAGGTAGGCGGCGGCGACCAGGCCGTTGTGGCCTCCGCCGACGATCACGGCGTCGTAGGTCCCGGACGGGTGGAGTGCGGTCATGCCTCTTGGTAACACGCGATGATCGCGGGCGGCCAGGGGACGAATCGGGTGCCGGGCGTGCGGCGGGACCACCGAGGAAGGGGGCCGGGGTCACCGTCCGTCCGCCGTGGCGCGGCGGCGCAGGGCGGCCACCTGGCGGTAGAGGTCCACGGCCTCGGTGTCGCGGCCCAGTTGCTGCAGGCACTGGGCCTCGTCGTCGCGGCTGGCCAGGGTGTCCGGGTGATCGGGGCCCAGCACGCGCTCCCGCGCCTCGGCCACGCTCCGGTACTCGGTCAGCGCCTCCGCCCACCGGCCCAGCCAGCCCAGGCCGACGGCCACCTCCCGGCGGCTGACCAGCGTGTCCGGGTGGTCGGGGCCGAGGGTGCTCTCCCGCAGGGCGCACACCTCGCGGGACTCGGCCAGGGCCTCCTCCCACCGGCCGAGCCGGCCGAGGTTGACGCCGACGCCGTGCCGGGCGCGCAGTGTCTCGGGGTGGGTGGGGCCCTGGACGCGGGTGCGGTCCCGGACGAGCTCGCGGTAGTGCTCCAGCGCCCGGGTGATGTGGCCCAGGCGGCCCAGGCTGATGCCGATCTCGTAGCGGGCGGCGAGCGTGTCGGGGTGGTCGGGGCCGAGGACGGCGGCCCGCGCCTCGGCGACCTCCCGGTAGATGTCCAGCGCCTCCTGCCAGCGGCCCAGCAGGCCCAGGGTGTAGGCGACTTCGCAGCGGCTGACCAGCGTGTCCGGATGGGTGGGGCCGAGCACCCGGGCCCGGGCCCGCGCGACCTCGCGGGCCATGCCGCAGGAGTCCTCCAGGCGGCCGAGCCGGCCGAGGTTGAAGGCCAGGTTGTGCCGGCAGCGCAGGGTGTCGGGATGGTCGGGGCCCATGGTGCGCTCTCGGGCGGAGAGCACCGACAGATAGACCTGGTGGGCGTCGAAGGCGCGGCCCAGCTGGGCCAGGACGTAGGCCATCTCCTGGCGGGCGGCGAGCGTGTCGGGGTGGTCGGCGCCGAGCGCGCGGATGCGGGCCTCGGCCACCTGTTTGTACTCCTGCAGCGCCTCGGCGGCGCGGCCGGTGCGGCTGAGCGCGAAGGCGACCTCGTAGCGGCCGGCGAGGGTGTCGGGGTGCTCGGGGCCGAGCAGGCGGCGGCGTTCGGCGGCGACCGCGCGGTGCACCTCCTCCGCCTCCGCCCAGCGCCCCAGCCGGCCCAGGCTCAGGCCCGCGTTGTGCCGGGCGGCCAGCGCGGTCAGCGTCTCGGGTGACGGGGTGGGCAGGTCGTCCGGCACGGAGCGGTCGGCGCGCGGGTCGGCGGCGGGGCGGGGGATCCACTCGCCGGACAGGCCGGCCGCGGGGTCCGGCGGGGTGGTCCGCAGCGTGCCGCCGGCGGTCTTGTGCCCGGTGGTCATGCCGCGGGTCCAGGAGGGTAAGCGCGCGGGCCGGCCGGTTCCCGCGCGCCGGCCGCCGGCGGCGGGTGCCGCACCGGCCGCCCGCTCCGCTGCTGCGGCTTCCGTCTCGCCGGCCGTCACCCGGCCCTCCCCCGACGGGAGGCCCTCCCCCGGAGGGAGGGCCGCACGCTCCGCCCAGCCGGGCCGCGTTCTGCCCGGCGGGCCGGCCCGGTCCTGCGTCGCCGGCGCCGCCCCGCTCACCGGCTCTCCCGCGCTCCCCGGGACCACGAGCGGGCCCGCTCTGAGCGCGGCCAGGCGGCGGGACAGCTCCCGGGCGGTGTCCGGGCGGGCGGCGGGGTCCTTGGCGAGGAGGTCCAGGATGATGCGGTCCAGTTGCTCGGGCAGTTCGGCGCGGTGGGTGCGGGGCGGCCGGGGCGGGGTGTCGCGGTGGCCGACCAGGACCGCCCAGGCGTCGTCCAGGTCGAACGGCGGCACACCGGTGGCGATCTCGTACAGCACGCAGCCGAAGGAGTACAGGTCGCTGCGCCGGTCCACGGGGGAGCCGCTGATCTGCTCCGGCGACATGTAGTGCGGGGTGCCCATCGCCACGCCCGTGCCGGTCAGCCGGGAGGTGAAGCCGATGTCGTGGCCCAGCCGCGCTATGCCGAAGTCGCAGATCTTCACCGTCCCGTCGGCGGTGCGCACGATGTTCGCGGGCTTGAGGTCCCGGTGCACCACGCCCTGGTCGTGGGTGTAGGCGAGCGCCGCGGCCACCTGTTCGGCGATGTCCACGATCTGCTCGACCGGCAGCGGATGCTGCTTGTTGTCCTCCAGGAGCTGGCTGAGATTGCGGCCCTGGAGCAGCTCCATCACCAGGTAGAGCACGCCGTCGGACTCCCCGAAGTCGTGCACCACCGTGATGCCCCGGTGCTGCAGGGCCGCCGCCACCCGGGCCTCGCGGCGGAACCGCTCCCTGAGCACCCGTCCGAACGACTGGTCGTGGCCGGAGCCGAGCGGCTTCAGGCACTTCACCGCGACCTGCCGCCCCAGAGACTCGTCACGGGCCCGCCACACCTCGCCCATGCCGCCGCGCCCGATCAGGTCCAGCAGCCGGTACCGGCCATGGATGAGCCTGGTGTCCCCCATCTTCTGCGCACGCCCCCGTCGCTGTAAGCCGTGCCCTCCCCTGGCTCGTCCAGTATGGCGACCTTCCGCCCGAGTTTGTACGGTGCCGTGTACTCCTGCGCACTACCTCCGCACCCGCGGCATCCCCAGGCCGATCCAGGAGATGATCTCCCGCTGGATCTCGTTGTTGCCGCCGCCGAAGGTGAAGATGACCGCCGAGCGGTAGCCCCGCTCCAGTTCCCCGTGCAGCACCGCCCCCGCGGAACCCTCCTTCAGCGCGCCCGGCGCGGCGACCACCTCCATCAGCCAGGCGTAGGCGTCCCGCCTGGCCTCGGAGCCGTAGACCTTGGCCGCGGAGGCGTCCTGCGGGGTGAGCGTGCCGTCCTCGACGGCGGACACCAGCCGCCAGTTGAGCAGCCTGAGCGCCTCCAGTCGGGTGTGGGTGCGGGCCAGCAGACGGCGCACCCAGGGCAGGTCGACGACCCGGCGGCCGTCGGCGAGCTTGGTCCGCGCCGCCCAGCGGCGGACGTCGTGCAGGGCGCGGATCGCCATGCTGCCGTGCGCGGCCAAGGTCACCCGTTCGTGGTTGAGCTGATTGGTGATCAGGCGCCAGCCCTCGTTCTCCGCGCCGACCCGGTGCGACACCGGCACCCGTACGTTCTCGTAGTAACCGGCCGTGGTGTCGTGCGAGGCGAGGGTGTTGATGAGGGTGCAGGAGTAGCCGGGGCCGGAGGTCGGCACCAGCAGCATGGTGATGCCCTTGTGCGGGGGCGCGTCCGGGTCGGTGCGCACCGCGAGCCACACCCAGTCGGCGGTGTCGCCGTTGGTGGTCCAGATCTTCTGCCCGTTGACGACGTAGGTGTCGCCCTCGCGCACCGCCCGGGTGCGCAGCGCGGCGAGGTCGGTGCCGGCGTCGGGTTCGCTGTAGCCGATGGCGAAGTCGATCTCGCCGGAGAGGATCCGGGGCAGGAAGTACCGCTTCTGCTCCTCGGTGCCGTACCGCATGATCGTCGGGCCCACGGTGTTCAGCGCCATCAGCGGCAGCGGGACGCCAGCCTGGGCGGCCTCGTCGAAGAAGACGAACTGCTCCCGTGCGCCCAGGCCGCGCCCGCCGTACTCCTTGGGCCAGCCGACGCCGAGCCAGCCGTCGGCGCCGAGCCGGCGGATGGTCTCCCGGTAGAACCGCTTCTGCGCGGCCGGGTCGGCGTGCCGGGCGTACGCCTGGTCGGGCACCAGCCCGGCGAAGTACTCCCGCAGTTCGGTGCGCAGTCGCTGCTGTTCGGGCGTGTGGTCCAGATGCACGGCGCCTCCAGGCTCCCGGGAGCGGGTCCGGTCGGCGCACACGGTAGAACGCGTTGCAGAAATTGGGAATGGATGCGGAGGGGCGCCGCTGTCGGAGCGGAGGCGGGCGCGGTGCTGCCGGCGCGGTGGCCGGGCGACCCCGCGCGGTGGCTCGGTGGCACCGGCCAGGCGCTTCGGTGGGCGTCGCTCAGCGGCGGCGCGGTGATCCGGTCGGGCCGGGCCAGGCGCGTCGGCGCGCGTCTCGTCGGCGCGCGTCTCGTCAGTGCGCGTCTCGTCGGCGCGCGGCTCGTCAGTGCGCGTCTCGTCAGTGCGCGTCTCGTCAGTGCGCAGGGCGTCATGCCAGGACGGCGAGGAAGTCCGTGCAGGCCCGGGCGCAGGCGCGGCAGGCCTCGGCGGTCTGCTCCGCTCCCGGCTGCCGGTCGAAGACGTGCGCGCTCTCCAGGGCCACCTGGCGGCACCACTCGACCTGGACCCGGATGGTGTCCTCGTCCACCTGGTTCTGTTCGGACAGCACGCGGCAGGTGGCGTCGCACACCTCGGCGCACATGATGCCCTTGCGTCGTACGAGTTCCTGGTTCTCGGTGCCGTCCGGATCCACGAGGCTCGCCCGCAGTGCGCACGCCCTGGCGGTCTCGGTGCACGCCTGGGCGCAGGCGAAACGGTCCTCGAGGAACCGGAACAGCTCCTCCTGCGATGTGGTCGTCACACAGCGCGAGTAGCCGGGGTCCCTCATGGCCAAACCCCTTGGTGTCCGGGTTCCGCCCGGTTTTCCCGGCTGGTTCACCGGCCCGTCCGGGGGTACCCGCGCCGCATGACGAACACCTCATGGATCGAGACGGCCGGCCTCGCCGCCGGGCGCGGAGCCCTCGGCATCGGGATGGTGGTGGCGGCGGCCGTGGTCGTGGCCCTGCTGATCGGCGCCTTCGCCTTCGGCAGCCGGCGGGTCCGGCAGGCCGGGCGCGTCCGGCCGAGCCCGGAGGAGCAGCCGCGGATGCCGGAGGGGGGTCCGGTCCGGGAGGTACGGGAGAACCGGGAGCCCGATGAGATGCCGACCGGTGAGGGCCGGCTGACCCCGCACCAGATGAAGGGCCGGGGCAGCTCCGCCACCCGCACCGGTACCGGCGCCGGCACCCGCACCGGTACCGGGCAGGAGCGGCCCCGGTGGGACGAGGGGAGCAGCGGCGGCTTCGGCAGCGGTGGGCCGGGCGCACGCTGAGCGGCCGGTGAGGCGGGCGCCCACGGAGCGGGGAATTGCGGTGACTTGGCGGCTGCGGGTACGCGGTGGCTGGTCGCGCAGTTCCCCGCGCCCCTCAGGGATGCGGCCGTACCGCACGCAGGCCGCGCGACGTACGCGGCCCGATTGATCTGAAGCACTGCCGCGCGCTCGCCCAGGGGGCGGGTCGTGTGGCCTCCATCTGCGCTGAACGGCGCGGGTGGGGGCCGCACGGGCCGCCCTTTCGCATGTCCGAGGTGACGTGGATCACACCGTTTCGGTGCATCGTTTCGGGGGGCCGGGAGTCTTTGTCAGGGGTGCAAGGGTTTGCCGGACACGGGGGCTGGGATGGAGCGGTGGGGGGTCGACGGCTTCGACGCGTTCGTGGCCGCCCGCTGGTCGTCGCTGCTCCATGTCGCCCGGCTGCTGACCGGCGGGGACCGGCAGCGGGCCGAGGACCTGGTCCAGGAGGCCCTGGTGAAGCTGTGGTTCGCCTGGCCGAGGATCGCCGAGCAGGCCCCGGAGGCGTACGTCCGCCAGGTGCTGGTGCGGATGGCCGCCCGCTCGGCGCGCCGGCGCTGGTGGGGCGAGCGCCCCGTGGAGCGGCTGCCCGACCGGCCCGGACCGGGCGACCTGTCCGCGGCCGTGGCCGAACGCTCACGGCTGGAGGCCGCGCTGGCGCTGCTGCCGCCGAAGCACCGGGCCGCGGTGGTGCTGCGGTACTGCGAGGACCTGTCGGAGGCCCAGGTGGCCGAGGCCCTCGGGTGCCCGGTGGGCACAGCCCGGTCGCACGCCTCGCGCGGGGTGGTACGCCTGCGGCAGATCCTGTCCGGCACGGTCAGGCACCTGGGGTGAGGGGAGAAGCGATGGACGACTTCGAGCGGGAGCTGGCCCGCATGATGCGCGGCTCCCACCGCCCGAGCCCCTACGGCCCCGACCAGCAGCAGCGCCTCTACGCCGGCATCCGGTCCCGCCGCCGGGCCCGGATGCTGTGGCGGGCCGGCGGGTCCGCGCTCGCGGTGACCGGTATCGGCATCGGCCTCGCGCTGCTGCCCGCGCTGAACGACGGGTCACGGCCCGAGGACCGGCAGCCTCTCCCGGCGACCACGCCCTCGGCGCCCCCGGTCCTGCCCAGCCCCACCGCATCGGTGCCGCCCGCCGATCCCAGCACCTCGCCGCCGCCGGACTCGTCGGGGGCGGGCACGTCCCTGCCCGGCGGCGGCCGCACGCCGACCTCCCTGCCGCCCTCCCCCACCGAGGGTGCCGGGACGACACCTCCGCCGCCGGACGGGGCCTCCCAGCCGGTCTCCCGGTCCGCGTGGCACTCCGGCGGGCCGCCCGGCCCGGAGTCGGCCGACAGCGGCTAGCGGCCACAGGCACCTCCTCACTCCTCGATCGCGCACACCCGTGAGTACCGGATGACTCCGCTCCGGTACCGGGCCTCGTGCGTCCCGATGACCGCCCGTGGCGCCGCTCGGCAGTCCCCTCCCGGGACCCTGTCCCGCCGGCGCCGGAAAGAGACCGTGAACCCCTCATGAGAACCGCGAGGCGGTCGGCACCGGCCGGCCGCCGCACATCCGCCGCGAGCGCCGCCCCGGTGGCCCTTCCGCGCCGTGCGCCGCTGCCCGCCCTGCACACCGGGCCCGTCCTGGACGTCGTCGTTCCGGTGCACAACGAGGAGAACGATCTGGAGCCGTGCGTGCGGCGGCTCCACGCCCACCTCGGCGAAACGTTCCCCTACTCCTTCCGCATCACCATCGCGGACAACGCCAGCACCGACCGCACCCCGCTGATCGCCGCCCGGCTGGCAGAGGAGCTGCCCGGGACCGAGTGGATCCGGCTGGCCGAGAAGGGGCGCGGCCGGGCCCTGCACACCGCCTGGTCCCGCTCCGCCGCCCCGGTGCTCGCCTATCTGGACGTGGACCTGTCCACCGACCTCGCGGCGCTGCTGCCGCTGGTGGCGCCGCTGATCTCCGGGCACTCGGACATCGCGATCGGCACCCGGCTGGCGCGCGGCTCGCGGGTGGTGCGGGGGCCGAAGCGGGAGTTCATCTCCCGCTGCTACAACGGCCTGCTGCGCGGCACCCTGGCGGTGGGCTTCTCCGACGCGCAGTGCGGCTTCAAGGCGGTGCGGCGGGACGTGGCCGAGCGGCTGCTGCCGCTGGTGGAGGACCGGGAGTGGTTCTTCGACACCGAGATGCTGGTGATAGCCGAGCGCGCGGGCCTGCGGATCCACGAGGTGCCGGTGGACTGGGTGGACGACCCGGACAGCAGGGTGGACATCCTGGCCACCGCGCTGGCCGACCTGCGCGGCATGGCCCGGCTGGGCCGTGCGCTGGCCGGGGGCCGGCTGCCGCTGACCGCGCTGCGCCGCACCGGCACGCTGGGCGGGGACGGCCCGGAGCTGCCGCCCGCGCTGGTGCCGCAGCTGCTGCGCTTCGCCGTGGTCGGGGTGGCCAGCACGCTGTTCCACCTGCTGCTGTTCACCTCCCTGCGGCCCCTGGCCGGCGCCCAGGCGGCCAATGCGCTGGCCCTGCTGGCCAGTGCCATCGCCAACACGGCGGCCAACCGGCGGCTCACCTTCGGGGTGCGGGGGCGCGGCGGGGTGCTGCGCCACCAGCTCAAGGGCCTGGCCGCGTTCCTGGTGGGCCTCGCCCTCACCAGCGGTTCGCTCGCCGCCCTCCACCACACCGCGCCGGACGCCGGTGCCCGGGTGGAGCTGGTGACGCTGGTCGCCGCCAATCTCGCCGCCACCCTGCTGCGCTTCCTCCTCCTGCGGGCCTGGGTGTTCCCGGGCCACCGCTCCCGCCGCACGACAGGAGCCTCCGCCTCATGAGCACCACCGGGACCAGCCGGACCGACCCGACGCCCTCCTCGCCGTCCCCGTCCGCCTCACCCTCCTCGCCCTCCTCGCCCTCCTCACTCTCCTCGCCCTCCTCGCCCTCCTCGCCCTCCTCGACCTCCTCGCCGGCCTCACCCTCCTCGACATCCTCGCCGTCCTCGCCCGCCTCACCCTCCTCGACCTCCTCACCCTCCTCCTCGGCTTCCTCGGCTTCCTCGGCTTCCTCGGCTTCCTCGGCTTCCTTGCCGTCCTCGCCCGCCTCCCCGCCCGAGCCGCCGGTCACGACGGCCTGGCTGGTGCTGCCGCGCCCCGCGCCGCGCGGCCGGCACGAGCGGTGGCGGCGGGCCGCCGCCCGGTACGGCCCGGTCCTCGCCACGTACGGCGTGCTCAAGCTGGCAGGGTTCGCGGTGTTCATGTACCTGCTGGACGCGGCCGGGGACTTCCGGGAGAAGCATCCGCGCTTCGGCGGGGGCGAGCACACCTGGGACGTGCTGGGCAGCTGGGACGGCTGGTGGTACCAGCAGATCGTCCTGCACGGCTACGACCCGGCCCTCGAGCCGGTGCCGGGCGCCACCGGCATGATCACCCTGAAGGGCAACTCGGCGGCGTTCTTCCCGCTCTACCCGGCGCTGATGAAGCTGGTCTCGGCGGTCACCGGGCTCGGCCCGTACGGCTCCGGCATGGCCGTCTCCATCGTCTTCTCCTTCGTCGCCGCGCTCGGCATCCACGCCGTCACCGCCCGGCTGGGCGGGCCCCGGGCCGGTCTGGTCGCGGTCGGGCTGTGGGCGGTGTGGCCGGGCTCCGGTGCGGAGTGGGCGGTGTACTCGGAGTCGGTGTACACCGCGCTCGCCGCATGGGCCTGCTACGCGGTGATGACCCGCCGCTGGCTCACCGCGGGCGTGCTGACCTTCACGGCGGGGCTCGCCCGCCCCACCGCGGTCACCCTGGTCGCCGCGCTCGCCGTGGCCGGGCTGGTGGAGGTGTGGCGACGGCGGGACAACTGGCGCCGGCCGCTGCTCGCGGTGGCGATCGCGCCGCTGGGCACGGCCGGCTATCTCGGCTGGGTCGGCTACCGCATGGGCGACTGGAACGGGTACAGCAAGCTGCAGGACGGGGCGTGGGCCCACAAGTTCGACTACGGCCGGCACACCCTGGACGTGCTCACCTCGGTGGCCGTGGGCCGCACCGACTACCACTTCGCCATGCCGTTCGAGGACATGATCGGTGTCGCGGTGGTGCTGCTGGTCCCGGTGCTGACGGTGCTGCTGGTGCGGCTGCGCCCACCGGCCGTGCTCGTGGTCCACACGGTGCTGTCGTATCTGATGGTGATGGGCACCCAGCAGTACTTCGGCAATGTCTCGCGCTATCTGCTCCCGCTGTTCCCCCTGTTCATCCCGCTCGCCCTGGCCATGCGCCGGCTGCGCCGGCCCTCGCTGGCCACGGTCCTGGGCACGGCGGCCCTGGCGTCCGGCTCGTACGCGGGGTACGCGCTGTTCGAGCTGGGGGTGCCGTAGGGCTTCCGGGGCGGAGTCGCCCCTGGTGTGCGTGGCGCGGGCCGTCCGGGTGCCGGGTCCTCCGGTCGGTCCCGGTTGCGTCAGAGTGCCGGGTCCTCCGGTCGGTCCCGGTTGCGTCAGAGTGCCGGGTCCTCCGGTCGGTCCCGGTTGCGTCAGGGTGCGGCCGGGTCCGCCGGTCAGTACGGTGCGGGCATGGGCGGCGAGAAGGCAGCGAAGCTGCCGCGCAAGGTGTACGAGAAGGAACTGCTGCGGCTGCAGATCGAGTTGGTCAAGCTCCAGGAGTGGGTGCGGGCGGAGGGCGCCCGGCTGGTCGTGGTCTTCGAGGGGCGGGACGCGGCCGGCAAGGGCGGCACCATCAAACGGGTCGCCGAGCACCTCAATCCCCGGGTCGCGCGGGTCGCCGCGCTCCCCCGGCCCACGGAGCGGGAACGCACCCAGTGGTACTTCCAGCGGTACGTGGAGCATCTGCCGGCCGCCGGGGAGATCGTGCTGTTCGACCGCAGCTGGTACAACCGGGCCGGCGTGGAGCACGTCATGGGCTTCTGCACCAAGGAGGAGTACGAGCTGTTCCTGCGCCAGTGCCCGATCTTCGAGCGGATACTGGTGGAGGACGGGATCCTGCTGCGCAAGTACTGGTTCTCGGTGAGCGACACCGAGCAGCAGGAGCGGTTCCGGCGCCGGCTGGAGGATCCGCTCAGGCGCTGGAAGCTGTCGGAGATGGACCTGGAGTCGATCACGCGCTGGGAGGACTACTCGCGGGCCAAGGACACCATGATGGTGCACACCGACATCGCCGAGGCGCCGTGGTACGTGGTGGAGAGCGACGACAAGCGACGGGCCAGGATCAACATGATCGCCCATCTGCTGGACTCCGTGCCCTACCACGAGGTGCCGCCCGCGGTGCTGGAGCTGCCGGAGCGCCCGGAGTCCACCGGCTACGAGCGCTCGCCTCGCGAACTGCGCACCTACGTCCCCGACCACGCGGCCACTCTCTGAGGAGCCCGGGAAGCAGCGGCCGGTCTCTGCGGGCCACGGGGGACACGGACGTGCGGCGCTGCGATGTCCGTCGCAGCGCCGCAGCTTCACCAGGCCCTGTGCGAGTGACGGGGCGTCACTCGCTGATCGGCACCTTGCCGTTGGGCTGCGCACCGCCGCGGGCGGCCAGGCCCTTGAGCAGCTCGGCGAGGTCGACGCCCGTGGTGGAGCTGAGCAGTTCCATGCCCTGGGCGACGTTGTCGGCGACCGTGCGCGGGAGCTGACCGGCGCCGTCCGTGGAGATCACGGTCATCTTGTCCACCGCGGCCAGCGGCTCGGCGGCCTTGCCGACCACCTGCGGCAGCACCTCCACCAGCATCTGCAGCACCGCCGCGTCGCCGTAGCGCTCGAAGGCGTCCGCCTTCTTGTGCATGGCCTCGGCCTCTGCCGCTCCCTTGGCCGCGATGGCCGCGGCCTCCGCGTCACCCTCGATGCGCACCGCCTCGGCGAGCGCGGCGCGCTGGGCCTTCTCGCCCTCACCGGTGAGCCTGGCCCGCTCGGCGGCCGCCTCGGCCTCCTTGACCGCGGCGATACGGCGGGCCTCGGCCTCCTGCTCGGCCTGGTAGCGGGCGGCGTCCGCGGGCTTGCGGACCTTGGTGTCCAGCTCACGGTCCGTCAGCTCGGCCTGCCGCTGGGCGACCTTCTCCTGCTCCTGGAGGATCTCCTGCTGCCGTGCCGCCTCGGCGAGCGGTCCGGCGGCGTTGGCGCGGGCGGCGGCCTCGTCGGTCTCCGCCTTGATCTCGGCCTGCTTCAGCGCGAAGGTGCGCTGGGCGATGGCGATCTCCTCCTCGGCCTTGAGCCGGGCCTGCTCGGAGGCGCGCCGGGCCTCGGCCTCGGCGATGTCGGCCTCCTGCTTGGCGCGGGCGGCCTCGGGCCGGCCCAGGTCCTCGAGGTAGGAGCCCTCGGTGGAGATGTCCTGGATCTGGAAGGCGTCCAGCACCAGGCCCTGCCCGGACAGGCTGGCCTCGGCCTCCTCCGCGACCTGGCCGGCGAAGGCGGCACGGTCACGGATGATGTCCTCCACCGACATGCGCCCGACGATGGAGCGCAGGGCGCCGGAGAGCACCTCCTGGGTGAAGCCGACGATGCCCTCCTGCTGCATCAGGAAGCGCTGGGCGGCGGCGCGGATGGAGTCCTCGGTGCCGCCGACCTTGACGATGGCGACGCCCTCCAGGTTGGCCTTGACGCCGCGCAGCGTGACCGCGCCGCGGACGGCCACCGGGATGTGCCGGCTGGACAGGTCGAGGGTGAACTTCTGCTGCACGAACGGCACGACGAAGACGCCGCCGCCGACCACGACCTTCTGGCCGCTGTTGTCGGTGAAGACCCGGCCGGTCTCCGGGTCGGTGGCCTTCTTGCCGCGCCGGCCGGTGACGATGAACGCCTCACTGGGGCCGGCGACCTTGTAGCGGGTGATGACCACGAGGGCCAGCAGGACGACGAGGACGACCGCGCCGGTCACGGCGATCAGTACTGGGCTCATATGTGTGTATCCCCTTCAGCCCTCCCTTGGGGACGGCGCATCGGAACGACATGACGTACATGGGTGCGACAGGTGCGGTCGTGCGGCGGCCGGCGAGGCGGCGCCGTGCCCGGTCAGCGTTCGACCGGGCGGACCACCACGGAGGTGGGCGTCGGGGACGACTCGACCCAGACCTCGGCGCCGCGGTCCACCGGCACCGAGCACTTGGCGGCCAGCTTCAGCGGCTGCCCGGCGAGGTGGACCAGCACTTCGCCGTAGCCGTCCGCCGGGATGGCGGTGACCACGGAGCCCGGGCTGCCGACGAGATCGCCGCCGCGCGGCGTGGCGGCCGGGTCGTCCCGCATCAGCACCTGGGTGAACCTCAGCGTCAGCCAGGCGGCACCGATCCCCGCCGGCACACCGATCGCGGTGGCACCGGCGGCCCCGAGGCCCGTGGTCGCCAGTGCGACGGCCCCGCCGAAGCCGAGCATGGACACGAAACCGGCGATGACCGGAAGCGAGAGCCACCCGTCGAACAGGCCGTCCAGGACGCCGTCGAGCAGGCCCTCCAGAAGCCCGTCGAAGATCAGGGAGAGCGCCAGCAGCACGAGTCCGGCGATACCGAGCCCCAGGAACCAGTTCATTCAGGGCCCCCTGTCGTCGACAACCCCCGTGCGCGCATCCTGGCACACGGTCAGGTCGTGGCACATTGCCGGAGTCCGGCAATCTTCACGCCGTCTTGATGCCGTGTTCGGCACGGAGCGGCTCCCGGTGCGCGCGACGGGCTCCGGAGGGCGCCGCGGGCGCCTGTGGGCAGGCGGGCCTCAGGTGGGGGTCGTCCAGCGGGGTGCGGTCTCGGCCCAGGCGGCGTCCCAGGCGGCGAGGTTGCGGCGGTGCAGGGCGAGGACGGTCGCGGCGTGCGCGGCGGCTCCGCCGAGCGCGACGCCGATGGCGGCGAGCAGCCCCCAGCCCATGCCCCGGCTGCGGATCTGCTCACGCGACATCGGCGGTCCGGTGGCCTCGCCGTCTGCGCCGACCCAGATGCGGATCTTGCTGCCGGCGGGCAGCCCCGGCCGTACCTCGGCGCGGGTGGTGCGGGTGCGGCCCTCCCGGGTGGTGAAGCGGACCTCCACCGGGTAGCGGGTCTCCTTCTCCTCCTCCGAGCCCGGTTCGGGGTGGCGCGGCGCGTCCCGGGTGAGGGTCGCGGTCGCCTGGTACCGGGTCTCCCGCTGGTGCCGTGCGGTGTCCTCGTAGTGCCGCATCGCCGCGTCACCCGCCAGGAGGGCGGCCACCGGTGCCACCGCCGGCACGACGAGGAGCAGGACGATGCCGGCCCAGGCGCGGATCACGTCGGTGCGGCGGCGCAGGCCGTTGCGCCGCAGGGTGCGCATGCGCCACAGCGCCACGCGCGGGGGCGGGCCAGGAGGCGGCTGTGGCGGTCGGGGATGGCCCGTCACGTCAAGGCTCCTCGAGGGAATGCAGGTCGTGCCCCGGTGCGGAGGGATGGTCCCGGGCCACGTCCGGCGGCCGGCGCCGCAGGTGGCCGGCCAGGCTCGCGGCGCCCCGGACCGCGGCGGTGTGCGGGGACGGCACCGGGCTCACCGGGCAGCCCAGGCGGGCCGGGAGGGCATGGGTGATGTCGGGGCGCAGGGCGCCTCCGCCGGCCAGCAGGACGCCCCGGCGCAGGGCGGTGCGGGTGCGCGCGGTGCGGTCCTGGCGCAGCATCCCGGTCACCATGTCGACGATCGCGTCGGTGACCTGCCCGGGCGGTGTGCCGTCGGCCAGGTCGGCGGTGCCCAGCGCCGTGCGGCGCGCGTCGGTGACCGCGCCGCCGGCGAGCAGCACGGCCTCGGTGAGATGCGCGCCGATGTCCACCACCAGCAGCGGCCGGTTGTCGTCCGCGCCGGCGGCCACGGCCACCGCTCGCGCCCCGGGGACGGTCAGCACCTCGCGCGGGTGGAGCACTTCGGCGGCCGTGCGGGCCGCGATGCGGAAGTCCGGTCCGCCGAGAGCGGGCGTGGTGACGACGACCAGGGGCCGGCCGAAGCGGGGCAGCCGGTGGCCGAGCAGCCGGTCGAGCATCCGGGCGGCGCCCGCCGGGTCGACGATGGTGCCGCGCTGGACGGGGTGCGCCGCGCCGCTGCCCGGGAAGGTCACGGTGGGCACGTCGAGCACGATGCCCCGCCCGGCGATCCACGCCCGCGTCCGGGCGCTGCCCAGGTCGAGGGCGACGGCCGGGCCACGGCGCCGGGGCGGCCGGACCGCGTCGGGTCCGGCCGACCGCAGCACCCGGGGCGCGGTCATCGGGCCGCCTCCCGCACCTGCTGGCAGCGGCCGCAGTAGCGGGCCTGCGGCACGATCCGCAGCCGTTCCCGCTCCACGGGGCGGCGGCACAGATGGCAGCCGCCGTACGTACCGGCGTCCATGCGGGCCAGCGCGGCCTCGACGTCGGCGAGGACCATGCGGGCGGAGGCGGCGAGCTGGGCGCGGACCTCGCCGTGGCCGGGCCCCTCCGCGTCGCCCCCACCACCGGGCGGGGACCCGGCGCGGGCGAACTGCCGCAGCTGCTCCCGGCGGAAGAGCCGCTGCTCGTTCAGGCTCTCGCGCAGGGCCGCGAGGTCCTCGGGCGTGAGGCCGGCGTGGTCGGCGCCGGCCTCCTGGCCGGACAGCGTGTGATGAGACACCATTTCACCCCTGACGCGGGACGGGGACGACGCGGACGGGGACGCCGGTCAGGCCGCGCGGCGGCGGCAGGTGACGCAGTGGCGGGTGTAGGGCAGGATCTCCAGGCGCTCCGGCGGCACCGGCTTGCCGCAGCCCTCGCAGATCCCGTACGTGCCGTTGTCGAGGCGGGCGAGGGCCTGTTCGATCTCCTGGAGCGCGCTCTCGATCGCCTCGCGCTGGTGTGCGGTGAGCGGATCGTCGGGACTCGCCGCTTCTTCGTCGAGTGCCTTGAGCTGGGCCAGCCGCGTGCTGCGCGCGTGCTCCAGGCGCCGGCGGATCTCCTCGGCGGCGGTGTGGCCGGGGCGCGGTTCGGTGCGGGGCACGTCGAGCGACATGACAGGGTCCTCCAGGGTCGGCATACGAGTGGATGTCCCCACCATGACCCGTTCCGGGTGCGGAACCCATGGGCCGAGGTACCCATCTGTGCGGGGTCGGTGGACCCACCCCGCCCGGCCTGGGCAACGCGGTCCGCCGGAAATGGGGTGCGCACCCCATCGACGGGGAGCCGGGGCCCCGGGCACGCTGGCCGGTGATCGCCAGAGCAGGGGGCCGTGGCCGCACCGTTCGGCGCGGTGACCGACAGTAGAGGCAGACGAGTGTGAGGAAGGCGTGACCTCCGTGTCCCTGTACTGGCGGATCTTCGGCCTCAACGCGGTGGTGCTGGGTATGGCCACCGCGCTGCTGCTGTGGGCTCCGGTGACCGTGTCCGTTCCGGTGCTGCTGACGGAGGCGGTGATCCTGGTGGGCGGTCTTGTGGTGATGCTGGTCGCCAACGCGGCGCTGCTGCGCATCGGTCTCGCCCCGCTGGACCGGGTGACCCGGCTGATGACCACCGTCGACCTGCTGCGTCCGGGGCAGCGGCTGCCGGTGCGCGGCGGCGGTGAGGTCGCCAAGCTGGTCTCCACGTTCAACGCGATGCTGGAGCGGCTGGAGGGCGAGCGCGCCGCGAGCAGCGCCCGCGCCCTGCTCGCCCAGGAGTCCGAGCGGCGGCGCATCGCGCAGGAGCTGCACGACGAGGTCGGGCAGAGCATGACGGCGGTGCTGCTGGCGCTGGAGCGGGCCGCCGACGAGGCACCGGATCCGCTGCGGGCCGATCTGCGGCAGGTGCAGGAGATCACCCGGGAGAGCCTGGACGAGGTCCGCCGCCTGGTGCGCCGGCTGCGTCCGGGGGTGCTGGACGACCTCGGTCTGGTCAGCGCCGTCACCTCGCTCGCCACCGAGTTCGCCACCCATACGGGCCTGCGGGTGCGCCGCAGCTTCGACGCCGATCTGCCCGCGCTGGACCGGGAGACGGAATTGGTGATCTACCGGGTGGCGCAGGAGGGGCTGACCAACGCGGCCCGGCATGCCGAGGCGCAGAACGTCGACGTGAGCCTCCGCGGCGACGGCGGAGGTGTCGTGCTGGAGGTGAGCGACGACGGCCGCGGCATCGGTGCCGCCCAGGAGGGCGCCGGCATCCGCGGCATGCGTGAACGTGCCCTGCTCGTCGGGGCCACACTGGACATCGTCCCTGCGGCTCCCGCCGGAACCACTGCCGCCGGAACCACTCCCGCCGGAACCAGGATCCGGCTGACCGTGCCCGTCCCCAGGAAGCAGTCATGACCCAGCACCCATCGCCCGGCGCCGACGGCGCCGGCACCTCGCCGATCAGGATTCTGCTCGCCGACGACCATGCCCTGGTGCGGCGCGGCGTGCGGCTCATCCTCGACCGGGAGCCGGACCTGGAGGTCGTCGCCGAGGCCGGGGACGGTGCGGAGGCGATCGCCCTGGCCCGCGAGCACGAGGCCGATCTGGCCGTGCTGGACATCGCCATGCCCCGGCTGACGGGGCTGCAGGCCGCGCGGGAACTGGTGTCGCTGAAGCCGGGCCTGCGGATCCTGATGCTGACCATGCACGACAACGAGCAGTACCTGTTCCAGGCGCTCAAGGTCGGCGCGGTCGGCTATGTGCTGAAGTCGGTCGCCGACCGGGATCTGGTGGCCGCCTGCCGGGCGGCGATGCGTGACGAGCCGTTCCTCTACCCGGGGGCGGTGACCGCGCTGATCCGCACCTACCTCGACCGGGTGCGGCACGGTGAGGAAGCGCCCGAGCAGCTGCTCACGCCGCGTGAGGAGGAGGTGCTGAAGCTCGTCGCCGAGGGCCACTCCTCGCGGGAGATCGCCGAGCTGCTGTTCATCAGTGTCAAGACGGTGCAGCGGCACCGGGAGAACCTGCTGAACAAGCTGGGCCTGCGGGACCGCCTGGAGCTGACCCGCTACGCCATCCGCGCCGGGCTGGTGGAGCCTTGACCGGGCAGCGGTACGGGTCGGGGCCGGGGCACGCCCTCCCGTGGTCCCGGCACGCCCTCCCGTGGTCCCGGCACGCAGGGCTGGCTGCCGCCCGGTGGCCCCGGGGTGCTCGGGGGGCCGCCGCCCGGTGGCCCCGGGGTGCGGTGGCCGCCGTCGCCGCCCTGGCCTTCCTGCTGCTGATCCTCGCGCCGGGCGCCGCCGCCTCGTCCGCCCCAGCCGGGTCCGGTGCGCCCGGGCCGCCCGCCACGTACGCCCCCTCGGCGGACCCGTCCGGTGCGCGGCCGGCCGCGGACGAGGCCTACGTCGGCTCCTCCCCCGTTCCCCTCCGGCCGCAGCGCGACGCCGGTGAGCGGAGCGTGCCGGCCGGGCCGCTGCTGTTCACTCCCCCGTACACGCCCGTGATCCCGCCGCGGCCGGCGCCGCCAGCGCCGGTACACGGCAACGCACCGCCCGACGCCGCCCATCTGCCCGGTGACCTCGGCCGGGCACCGCCCACCGCCTCCAGCACCTGAGAGCCCACAACTCCTCACCGCCGCGCCGCCCGTGAGGGCCGCGGCCCGCCTGCTGGAGGCATCACGTGAAACGTCCCGCCCGCTTCCGGGCGTTGTTCGCACTGGCCGTGATGGTCGCGGCCGTGTTCATCGCCGTCACCGTCCCCGTGAAACTCGGTCTGGATCTGCGCGGCGGCACGCAGATCGTGCTGGAGACCCGGTCCACGGGCGAGGCCAGAGCCGACGGGGAGGCCACCGACCGCACGCTCGAGGTGCTGCGCGGCCGGGTCGACGCGCTCGGTGTCGCCGAGCCCACCCTGGTCCGCTCCGGGGACAACCGGATCATCGTCGAGCTGCCCGGTGTGCAGGACCCGCGCCGGGCCGCCGACGTCCTGGGCCGCACCGCCCAGCTCACCGTCCACCCCGTGCTCGGCCCCGACGCGCCGAAGGAGAAGGGCGAGCGCACCCTGCCCGACGAGCAGGGGCAGCGGCTCAGGCTCGGCCCGGCCGCGCTCACCGGCACCGACGTCGAGGGCGCCGAGGCCCGCTTCGACCAGCAGGGCGGCGCCGGCTGGTATGTCGCCGTGGACTTCGAGGACGACAAGAAGTGGGCCCGGCTGACCGGCGAGGCCGCCTGCAACCCGCCCGGCGATCCGCGGCGCCGGGTCGCGATCGTGCTCGACAACAAGATCATTTCCTCGCCGCAGGTCGAGCCGTCCGTCGCCTGCGACGTCGGCATCACCGGCGGCTCCACGCAGATCACCGGCTCCTTCTCCAGCGACGAGGCGCGCGAACTGGCGCTGCTCATCGAGGGCGGTGCGCTGCCGGTGCCGGTGGAGACGGTGGAGCAGCGGACCGTGGGCCCGACGCTGGGCGCGGAGGCCATCGAGGCGAGCGCCTGGGCGGCCGTCGTGGGCACCGCCCTGACCGCGCTGTTCATCATCGTGGTCTACCGGCTCCTGGGCTTCCTGGCCACGGTGGCGCTGGCCTGCTACGGGGTGATCTCCTACGCGGCCCTGGCGGCGCTCGGCGCTACGCTCACCCTGCCGGGTCTCGCCGGTTTCGTGCTGGCGATCGGTATGGCCGTCGACGCCAATGTGCTGGTCTTCGAGCGGGCGCGCGAGGAGTACGGCAGGCGGAACCGGCCCAGCAGCCGCTCGGCGCTGACCGCCGGCTTCAAGGGCGCGTTCAGCGCGATCGCCGACTCCAACATCACCACGCTGATCGCGGCGGCGCTGCTGTTCCTGCTCGCCTCCGGACCGGTGAAGGGCTTCGGCGTGACCCTCGGCATCGGTGTGGTCGCCTCGATGATCAGCGCCCTGGTGATCACGCGGGTGCTGGCCGAGTTCGCGGTGTCGCGGCGCTCGGTGTACCGCCGTCCGCAGCTGACCGGTCTGGCCTCTCTCGGCCGGGTCCGCGAGTACCTGACGCGCCGTGACCCGCAGCTGATGCGCCGGCCGCGCCGCTGGCTCGCGGTGTCCGCCGTGGTGCTGGTGCTGGCCGGCGCGGGCACGGTGGTGCGCGGGCTGAACTTCGGGGTCGAGTTCACCGGCGGCCGGCTGATCGAGTACTCGACCTCCACCGCCGTCGACCCGGACCGGGCGCGCGACGCCCTGGCCGACGCGGGCTTCCCGCAGGCGGTGGTGCAGTCCTCGGGCGACAACCAGCTCACCGTGCGCACCGAGAAGCTGAGCAACGCCGAGGCGGCCAAGGTCGCCGAGGCCATCGCCGAGGTGGGCGGCGGCGCGGAGAAGGTGCGCGACGAGCTGATCGGCCCGAGCCTCGGCGAGGAGCTGCGCCGCAACGCGCTGATCGCGCTGGGCCTGGCCCTCGGCGCCCAGCTGCTGTATCTCGCCGTGCGGTTCCGCTGGGTGTTCGGCACGTCGGCGGTGGCCGCGCTCGCCCACGACGTGGTGATCCTCACCGGAATCTTCGCCTGGCTGGGCAAGCCGATCGACGGGGTGTTCCTGGCGGCGCTGCTGACGGTGATCGGCTACTCGGTGAACGACTCGGTCGTGGTCTTCGACCGGGTGCGGGAACTGCTGGCCAAGGACCGCAAGAGGCCGATGGCGCAGTCCGTGAACCAGGCGATCCTGCAGACGGTGCCGCGCACGGTCAACACCGGCATCGGCGTGATCTTCATCCTGGCGGCGCTGGCGGTGCTCGGCGGTGAGTCGCTCACCGACTTCGCGCTCGCCCTGCTGATCGGCATCGGGGTGGGCACGTACTCGTCGGTGCTGACCGCCTCGCCGCTGGCCGTCGAGCTCGACGCCCTCCAGCACGGCAAGGCCAGGGGCGGCCGTGGCCGGGCCGGGTCCGGGCGCCCGAAGGCCGGTGCCGGCCGGCACCCGAAGGGCCGGGACCAAGGCACCGGCCGAGGGAAGTGACCTGGTCGGCGGGGTGCCGTACGCCTGTGAAACGCGCGTCCTCGCCCCGCCGATGTGCCGGCGCCGGGTGCGGAACTCGCCTGGATCGCCTGGCGGTTCAGGCGGCCAGCGGTGCCTTCTCCGTCCCGTCGCCGGCCGGCTGCCGGGCGAACTGGGTGCGGTACAGCTCGGCGTAGCGGCCGCCCGCCGCCAGCAGCTCGGTGTGGGTGCCGCGTTCGACCACCCGGCCGTCCTCGACGACGAGGATCAGGTCGGCGGCCGTCACGGTGGACAGCCGGTGGGCGATCACCAGCGCGGTCCGGCCCTGAAGGGCCTCGGTGAGCGCCTCCTGGACGGCCGCCTCGGAGGTGTTGTCCAGGTGGGCGGTGGCCTCGTCGAGGATGACGACCCGCTGGCGGGCCAGCAGCAGCCGGGCGATGGTCATGCGCTGGCGTTCGCCGCCGGAGAGCCGGTAGCCGCGTTCGCCGACCACGGTGTCCAGGCCGTCGGGCAGGGACCGTACGAGGTCGTCGAGGCGGGCGCGGCGCAGCGCGTCCCACAGCTCCTCCTCGCTCGCCTCCGGGCGGGCGAGGAGGAGGTTGGCGCGCACGGTGTCGTGGAAGAGGTGGCCGTCCTGGGTGACCATGCCGAGGGTGTCGCGCAGGGAGGCGGCGGTCAGGTCGCGCACGTCGACGCCGCCGACCCGTACCGCGCCCGAGTCCACGTCGTAGAGGCGGGGCAGCAGCTGGGCGATGGTCGACTTGCCGGCGCCGGAGGAGCCGACGAGGGCGACGGTCTGCCCGGGTTCGGCGCGGAAGGAGACGCCGTGCAGCACCTCGGAGCCGCCCCGGGTGTCGAGGGAGGCGACCTCCTCCAGGGAGGCGAGGGAGACCTTGTCGGCGGACGGGTAGGCGAAGCGGACGTCGTCGAACTCGACGGACACCGGGCCCTCGGGCACGTTCCGGGCGCCGGGCTTCTCCTCGATCAGGGGTCGCAGGTCCAGGACTTCGAAGACACGCTCGAAGCTCACCAGGGCGCTCATCACCTCCACGCGCGCCCCGGCGAGCGAGGTCAGCGGCGCGTACAGGCGGGTGAGCAGCAGGGCCAGCGAGACGACCGCGCCCGGGTCGAGGGCGCCGCGCAGCGCGAACCAGCCGCCGAGCCCGTAGACCAGTGCCAGGGCGAGCGCGGAGACCAGGGTGAGGGCGGTGATGAACACCGACTGGGCGGTGGCGGTGCGGACGCCGATGTCGCGGACCCGGCGGGCGCGCACCGCGAACTCCCGCGACTCCTCCTCGGGCCGCCCGAACAGCTTGACCAGGGTGGCGCCGGGTGCGGAGAACCGCTCGGTCATCCGGGTGCCCATGGCGGCGTTGAGGGTGGCGGCCTCGCGCTGCATCCGCGCCATGCGGCGGCCCATCAGCCGGGCCGGGATCACGAACACCGGCAGCAGCACCAGCGCGATCAGGGTGATCTGCCACGACAGGGCGAGCATGACGGTGAGGGTGAGCAGCAGGGTGACGATGTTGCTCACCACGGTGGACAGGGTGTTGCTGAAGGCCCGCTGGGCTCCGATGACGTCGTTGTTGAGCCGGGAGACCAGCGCTCCCGTACGAGTGCGTGTGAAGAACGCAACGGGCATACGCTGCACATGGTCGAAGACGGCCGTGCGCAGATCGAGGATGAGGTCTTCGCCGAGGCTCGCCGACAGCCGGCGGCCGAGGATGCCGAGCGCCGCCTCGGCCACCGCGATCAGGGCGATGAGCAGAGCCAGTCGGACGACCCGTTGCTCGTCCCCGCCGGAGACGATGGTGTCGACGACGCTGCCGGCGAGCAGCGGGGTGGCGACGGCGAGCAGCGCGGTCGCCGAGCCCAGCAGCACGAACAGGGCGATGCGGCGGCGGTGCGGTCGGGCGAAGCCGCCGATGCGGCGCAATGTCACCCGTGCGAGGGGGCGGCGTTCCTGTGCGTTCAGGACGCTGTGCAACTGTGTCCACGCTGTGGTCTCCATGCTCATGGAGCCGAACGTAGAACCTCAAGCAACGTTGAGGTCAAGCTCCGAGGTGCGAAGGTCCCGATGACGCTGCAGGAAACCCTGCCCACCCGTGCGCCCGAGCCGCCGGAACGCGCTGCGGTGCCGCCGGCATCCGCTGCCGCTGCGGGACATGGCGGCTCCCGGGGTCCGGCGCGGACGATCCGCCGCGTTCTGTGCGTGGTGCCGCTGCTGCTGGTGACCGTGGCCGCGGTGCGGCACCGCTCGGTGCTCGCCGAGGGCTTCGCGCATCTGTCGACCGCGCGCTGGCCGTGGCTGCTGGCCGCTGCCGGGGCCACCTGCCTGACCTGGGTGGCGGCGGCCTGCACCCGGCAGGGCGCGGTGCTTCCGCGGCTGCCCGCACGGCGGTTGCTGGCCACGCAGTTCGCGGCGGGCGCGGCGAACCATCTGCTGCCCACGGGCCTCGGGGCGAGCGCGGTCAATCTCCGGTTCATGACGGTGTGCGGTCTGTCCCTTTCGCGCGCCTCGGCGGGTCTTGCGCTGTATCTGCTGGCGGAGGCGGCGGGCCGGGTGGCGCTGCTGGGCGTGCTGCTGGTCGCCTTCCCCGGTGCGCTGAGACTTCACGTGCTGCTGCCCGCGGGGGCGTTCGGCCCGCTGCTGCTCGGCCTCGCGGGGGTGGCCGCCCTCGCGGCGGGCGCCCTGGTGTGCGTACGGCGGCTGCGTACGGCCGCGTACTCCTTCCTGCGCACCGCGCTGGGCGAGGCCCGGTCGGTGCACACCCGGCCGGCCCGGGCGCTGGCGCTGTGGGGCGGAGCGCTGGCCTTCCCGGCGCTGCAGGCGACCGCGCTGGTGCTGGTGGGTCTGTCCCTGGGGCTCCGGGTGCCGCCCGCGCACATGGCGCTCGCCTATCTGGCGGCCACCGTGGCGGTCGCGCTGGTGCCGACGCCGGGCGGGCTGGGGTCGGTGGAGGCGGCGCTGATCGTGGCGCTGGTGGCGGCCGGCGGTGCGCCGCCCGTGGCCACGGCGGTGGTGCTGGCCTTCCGCGTCATCACGGTGTGGCTGCCGCTGCTGCCGGGCGCGCTGACGCTGGCGGCGCTGGTGCGGCTGAAGGTGATCTGAGCGTAGGGTGCCCCTTCCTTCACGCTACGAGACCTCGAAGCCACGGAGAGGGGCACTCGCCATGCCGGTCCGGACCGAACGCCAGGGACCCGTCACCACCGTCGTCCTGTCCCGCCCCGAGGTGCGCAACGCGGTGGACGGGCCTGCCGCCGCCGAACTCGCCGATGCCTTCCGCGCGTTCGAGGCGGACGAGGAGGCGCGGGTCGCGGTGCTGTGGGGAGAGGGCGGCACCTTCTGCGCGGGCGCGGACCTCAAGGCGCTCGGCACCGAGCGCGGCAACCGGGTCGCGCCGGACGGGGACGGGCCGATGGGGCCCACCCGGATGCGGCTGTCCAAACCGGTGATCGCGGCGGTCGCCGGGCACGCCGTGGCGGGCGGTCTCGAACTGGCCCTGTGGTGCGATCTGCGGGTCGCCGAGGAGGACGCGGTGTTCGGGGTGTTCTGCCGCCGCTGGGGCGTCCCCCTGATCGACGGAGGCACCGTCCGCCTCCCCCGCCTGATCGGCACCAGCCGGGCGCTCGACATGATCCTCACCGGCCGCCCGGTGTCCGCCGCGGAGGCGTACGACATGGGGCTGGCCAACCGTGTGGTGCCCACCGGGCGGGCCCGCGCCGCGGCGGAGGAGCTGGCCGCCGGGATCGCCCGGTTCCCGCAGGACTGCCTGCGCTCCGACCGCGCCTCGGTGCTGGACCAGGAGGGCCTGGACGCCGAGTCGGCCCTGCGCGCCGAACTCCGGCACGGCACCGGCGTCCTGACCGAGAGTCTGAGGGGCGCCGCACGCTTCGCCTCCGGCGCCGGGCGGCACGGCTCGTTCTCGGACATGTGACCGGCGCCGGTGCGAACCCGCCCCGCGGATACGGCAGGATGATCGATCGTGCCGGTTCCGCGGACGTCCCGGGCGGCACGACGTACTTCCCGGAGATTCGAACAGGTGACGAGACGTGACACGACTTCACATACGGTCGTCGGCACAGGCGTTCGGCGGAGGTGAGCGATGACCCGCGAACTGACCGTGGACGACCTGGTGCGTGCCGGTATCGCCGTGGCCGCCGGTCTGCTGGCGGCCCTGGCGCTGCGCATGCTGCTGCGCTGGCTCGGCCGCAAGGCGGAGCTGACCCGCTGGCGCGGGGACGACGTGATCGTGGACGCGCTGCGCATGGTCGTGCCCCTGGCCGCCATCGCGGGCGGTGTCGCCTCCGCGGCTGCGGCGCTGCCGCTGACCCGCACGGTGCAGCACACCGTCAACCAGGTGCTCACCGTGCTGCTGATCTTCGCCGCGACGGTGTCGGTGGCCCGGGTGGTGGCCGGCCTGGTGCAGTCGGTCACCCAGTCCCGCTCCGGCGTGGCGGGATCCGCGACGATCTTCATGAACATCACCCGGATCCTGGTCCTTGCGATCGGGTTCCTGGTGGCGCTGCAGACGCTGGGCATCTCCATCGCCCCGCTGCTCACCGCCCTCGGCGTCGGCGGTCTCGCGGTCGCGCTGGCCCTGCAGGACACGCTCGCCAACCTCTTCGCGGGCATCCACATCCTCGCCTCCAGGACCGTGCAGCCCGGTGACTACATCCGGCTGAGCAGCGGCGAGGAGGGGTACGTCGAGGACATCAACTGGCGGCAGACGACGGTCCGCGAACTGTCCAACAACCTGGTGGTCATCCCCAACGGGCAGCTCGCCAAGACCAACATGACCAACTACATGCGGCCCGAGCAGAAGCTGACCGTGCTGGTGCAGGTCGGCGTGTCCTACGACAGTGACCTGGAGCATGTGGAACGGGTGACGACGGAGGTCGTCGCCGAGACCATGAAGGAGATCACCGGGGCGGTGCCCGAGCACGAGCCGGCGGTGCGCTTCCACACTTTCGGCGACTCGCGGATCGGCTTCACGGTGATCCTCGGGGTGGGCGAGTTCAGCGACCAGTACCGGATCAAGCACGAGTTCATCAAGCGCCTCCACCGCCGCTACCGCGAGGAGGGCATCCGCATCCCGTCCCCGGCCCGCACCGTGGCCCTCCAGCAGGGCTCGGTGGTGATCCCGCAGCAGCGGGGCACGGAGAACACGGAGCCGGGCGAGATGACGGCCGCCCGGCCGGTCTGAGCGCGCGGGGAGGCTCCCGGAGGGCCCCGCGCTTTTTTTGGGGGGCGTTCAGCAGGGCCGGAGGGTTTCCTCCTGCCGAGGGGAGCGTCCCTGAGGGCCGCTCCCCGGCCGGCGGGACTGTGCCGGAGGCTGATGTCCCGGGCGAGGTGGGCCCGCCCGGGGGCCGCCTCCCAGGCGGGCGGGAATCCCCCCGGGGGCTGATGCCCCGGAATCGGGCCCGCCCGGGGGTTGTCCCGGGGAGACGGGGGTCTGCCGACCTACTGACGTCGGCCACGATGCCGCCCGCGGGCAGCATCCCCCCGCCCACGGGGTGCACCACGGGGGGGTCTGATACCAACCGAGGTAGGCCCGCTCGCAGGCCGCTTCCTCCGGTGGCCTGGGTGTGCCCAGGTGCTCATGACGGCCGAGGC
>NZ_BAAAIZ010000033.1:0-72406 GCF_039526425.1 Streptomyces thermospinosisporus | reverse complement strand
CCCACGGGGCGGGCCCAGGGCTGATCTCCCGGCCGGGACGCGCCCGCCCGCGAGCTTCCGCGGTGGCCGACGCAAGTCGCCCCAGGGCTGACGTCCCGCCGAGGCGGCCCGCGCATCAGGCCCTCTCCCCGGCCCACAGAGATGCGCCCGGCGGCCGATGTCCCGGCCCAGGTACGCCCCTCCGGCCGACGACGGAGTACCCGGAGGCTGGCACCGCCCGAGACGAGCCCACCCGGAGAACTGCTTCCCCTGCCCACGGGGCGGGCCCAGGGCTGATCTCCCGGCCGGGACGCGCCCGCCCGCGAGCTTCCGCGGTGGCCGACGCAAGTCGCCCCAGGGCTGACGTCGGCCGAGTGGTCCGACCGGGAGGGCGTTTCCCCGTGTGACCGGGCCGTGCCGGCCTGTGAGGTTCCGCCCGAGCCGCAGCCCCCGTGGCCGAAGATCGGCTTGGATCCGGCGTGGACCCCTGTCGAGTGCGGGTCGATCACGAGATATCTTGATGTCGAGCAATGTTGCAGACGTGGAGCGGAGCACCCGGTGACTGACTCGACCATCATCTATACGCACACTGACGAGGCCCCGGCCCTGGCGACGTATTCCTTCCTGCCGGTGGTCCAGGCGTACGCCTCGCAGGCGGGTGTCACCGTGGAGACGCGTGACATCTCGCTGGCCGGGCGCATCATCGCCGTGTTCCCGGAGTACCTGACCGAGGACCAGCGCATCCCGGACGCCCTCGCCGAGCTGGGCGAGCTGGCCAAGACGCCCGCGGCCAACATCATCAAGCTGCCGAACATCTCGGCCTCCATCCCGCAGCTCAAGGCCGCGATCGCCGAGCTCCAGAGCAAGGGCTACGCCCTGCCGGACTACCCGGACGACCCGAAGACCGACGAGGAGCGCGAGATCCGCGCCCGCTACGACAAGGTCAAGGGCTCCGCGGTGAACCCGGTGCTGCGCGAGGGCAACTCCGACCGGCGCGCCCCGGCCTCGGTGAAGAACTACGCCAGGACCCACCCGCACCGCATGGGCCCCTGGTCCCCCGACTCCAAGACCAACGTGGCGACGATGGGCGTGGACGACTTCCGCTCCACGGAGAAGTCGGTCGTCATCGAGGAGGCCGGGTCGCTGCGCATCGAGCTGAAGGGCGACGACGGCTCCACCACCGTGCTGCGCGAGTCCGTGCCCGTGCTGGCCGGTGAGGTCGTCGACGCCGCCGTGATGCGGGTCGCCGCGCTGCGCGAGTTCCTGACCGAGCAGGTCGCCCGCGCCAAGCAGGAGGGCGTGCTCTTCTCGGTGCACCTGAAGGCGACGATGATGAAGGTCTCCGACCCGATCATCTTCGGCCACGTGGTGCGCGCCTTCTTCCCGAAGACGTTCGCCAAGTACGGCGACAAGCTCGCCGCGGCTGGCCTGAGCCCGAACGACGGTCTGGGCGGCATCTACAAGGGCCTGGAGAACCTGCCCGAGGGCGAGGAGATCAAGGCCTCCTTCGACGCCGAGCTCAACGAGGGCCCGGACCTGGCCATGGTCGACTCCGACAAGGGCATCACCAACCTGCACGTGCCCTCGGACGTCATCGTCGACGCCTCCATGCCCGCCATGATCCGCAACTCCGGCCACATGTGGGGCCCGGACGGCCAGGAGCACGACACCCTGGCGGTGCTGCCGGACTCGTCCTACTCCGGCGTCTACCAGGCCGTGATCGACGACTGCCGCGCCAACGGCGCCTACGACCCGGCCACCATGGGCTCCGTGCCGAACGTCGGCCTGATGGCACAGAAGGCCGAGGAGTACGGCAGCCACGACAAGACGTTCGAGATCCCCACCACCGGCACCGTGCGGCTGGTGGACCAGAACGGCAACGTGGTCCTCGAGCAGGCCGTGTCCGCCGGTGACATCTTCCGCGCCTGCCAGACCAAGGACCTGCCGATCCGCGACTGGGTGAAGCTGGCCGTCACCCGCGCCCGCGCCACCGGCGACCCGGCGGTGTTCTGGCTGGACGAGACCCGCGCCCACGACGCCAACCTGATCGCCAAGGTCAAGCAGTACCTGCCGGAGCACGACACCGAGGGCCTGGACATCCGCATCATGTCCCCGGTGGAGGCGACCAAGCTGTCGGTGGAGCGCATCCGCCGCGGCGAGAACACCATCTCGGTCACCGGCAACGTGCTGCGCGACTACCTGACCGACCTGTTCCCCATCCTGGAGCTGGGCACCAGCGCCAAGATGCTGTCGATCGTCCCGCTGATGGCGGGCGGCGGCCTGTTCGAGACCGGCGCCGGCGGTTCCGCGCCCAAGCACGTCCAGCAGCTGATCAAGGAGAACTACCTGCGCTGGGACTCCCTCGGTGAGTTCTTCGCCCTGGTGCCGTCCCTGGAGCAGTACGCGAAGTTCACGGGCAACGCCAAGGCCCAGGTCCTGGCGGACGCCCTGGACCGCGCCACGGCGACCTTCCTCAACGAGGACAAGTCGCCGACCCGTCGCCTCGGCGGCATCGACAACCGCGGCAGCCACTTCTACCTGTCGCTGTACTGGGCGCAGGAGCTGGCCCGCCAGACCGAGGACCCGGACCTGGCCAAGGCCTTCGCCCCGCTCGCCGAGACGCTCGCCGCCAACGAGCAGAAGATCGTGGACGAGCTGATCTCCGTCCAGGGCAGCCCGGCCGACATCGGCGGCTACTACAAGCCGGACCCGGCCAAGGCCTCCGCGGTCATGCGCCCGTCCGCCACCTGGAACGAGGCCCTGGCCTCGCTGGCCTGACGCCGCCAGGCCGCACCCGAGCAGCACCGGGCGCCCCGTCTTCCGTCCCGGCGGAGACGGGGCGCCCGTCTGTTCCGGCTGCGTCCCGCTCCGGTCTTCCAACCGCCAGGTGGGTCCCGCTCCGGTCTTCCAACCGCCAGGTGGGTCCCGCTCCGGTCTTCCAACCGCCAGGTGGGTCCCGCTCCGGTCTTCCAACCGCCGGCTGCGTGCCCCCCGGGTCTTCCCTCTGCGTTCCCCTCCGGCGCTGTCCGTGGCATGTGGCACGGTGATCTTCTGCTGCAGCACCCACCACGACCCTGGAGCGGCCGTATGACCGATGTCCCGCAGTCCTTCGCGTTGCTTCCCGGCGCCGGCGACTCGCCCGTGATCCTTCATGTGCCGCACTCGGCGCGGGAGATACCGGACGAGGTCAGGGCCGGGATCGTGCTGGACGACGCGGAGCTGGAGCGGGAGCTGGACCACATCACCGATGCGCACACCGCCCGGATCGCCGAGGAGGCCGCGAGCGCGGCCGGCCTTACGCCCTGGCGGTTCGAGAACCGGCTGTCCCGGCTGGTGGTCGACCCCGAGCGGTTCCCGGACGAGCGGGAGGAGATGCTGGCGGCCGGGATGGGGGCGGTGTACACGCGGACCACGCACCAGGGCGCGCTGCGGCACGAGGGCTTCGACCCCGAGCCGCTGATCGAGCGCTGGTTCCGGCCCTACGCCGAGGCCATGACGGAGGCGGTCGCCGGCCGGCTCGCCGCGACCGGCCGTGCGGTGATCATCGATGTGCACTCCTACCCGAGCGCACCGCTCCCCTACGAGCTGCACGGCGACGGGCCGCGCCCCGCCGTCTGCCTGGGCACCGACTCCTTCCACACGCCGCCCGCGCTGCTCGACGCCGCGCGGCGGGCCTTCGCGCCCTGCGGGGAGACGGGTCTCGACAGCCCGTTCGCGGGGACGTATGTGCCGCTGGAGTTCTACCGCAAGCGGCCGGAGGTCACGGCGCTGATGGTGGAGATCCGCCGGGACACCTACATGACCGAGCCGGGCGGTCCCGCCGGTGAGGGCCTGGGCAGGCTCGCCTCGGCCCTGGCCGAGCTGGTGGACGCGGTCTCGCGCTGACCACCGGGTGACGCGGGCACGGCTCAGGCCCGCAGCCACTCCGTGGTGATCACGTCCGAGCCGGTGCGCAGGCGGAGCGCGAACGGGCCGGAGGGCGGGCGGTCGGCCGTGAAGCGGCCCATCTCGTCGACCGTCACCGGAGTGCCCGGCTGCGGTCCGCTGAGCACCTCGACGTCGGCCGGGCCGGGCGGCAGCAACTGGCCCAGCAGCCCTTCGGCGGTCACCTCGACGTCCACCGTGACCTCGCCCGCGGTGAAGGTGAGCATCCGGGGCGCGTCCGTCACGCCCCTGACCGGCAGCGCGTCGACCAGCGAGTCGAAGGTCAGCTCCGCCACCCGGGCCTCGAGGTCGTGCAGGGCGTAGGCGTCCACCGCGATCTGCAGCAGCTCCGGCGGCATCGGGTCCAGGACCGCGGCGGCCTGCCGCAGCTCCTCCTCCAGCGCCGTCGTCTCGCCGCCGTCCGGTCCCCCGTCGCCGAGGCCGTCGCCGCTGAACTCGCCGCGGAGTTCCTCGTCGTCGAATCCTTCGCCGTTGAGTGCGTCGTCCATGCCGTTCACGCTGTCCCCCGTGACTCGAGCCGGGCCCGTAACCGGCGCAGGCAGCGCTGGCGCAGGGGTCCGATGCTGCCCACCGCGATGCCGAGCGCTGCGGACACCTCCTGATAACTGGGCGGCGGGGAGGCGATCAGCACCCGGAGCAACTGGCGGCACCGGTCGCCCAGTTCCTCGAACTCCTGCCACAGCCGCCGCACCCGCTCGTTCTGCGCGGCCGCCTCCTCCTGCTCCAGCAGCGACTGTTCGGGAACGCCTTCCTCGCTCACCCGGTCCAGCAGCAGCGGATCGTCGGTCAGCGTCAGCCGCCGCTGGTTCCGGATCACCTTCAGGCACTCGTGCCGTGCCGTGCGGGCCAGCCAGGCGCCCGCCTTGTCCGGTTCCCTGAGCCGGCCCAGATGCTGG
Source organism: Streptomyces thermospinosisporus (assembly GCF_039526425.1). Classification (NCBI taxonomy): domain Bacteria; kingdom Bacillati; phylum Actinomycetota; class Actinomycetes; order Kitasatosporales; family Streptomycetaceae; genus Streptomyces; species Streptomyces thermospinosisporus. The sequence continues at coordinate 67,586 of NZ_BAAAIZ010000033.1, read as the reverse complement.
GCGAAGCGGAACCAGACGGTCTGACTGACCTCGTGCGCGTCCGCATCGGAGAGCCGATGGGCGCGCACCACCGACCAGACCAGGGGGCCCAGCCCCTCCACGATCGCCTTCCAGGCCGCCGCGTCCCCGTCGGCGGCGGACTGGACCAACGCGCCGACATCTGTACGGTCCACGGTCCCACCCCTCGTGTACGAGAGGTCATCGTACGCCGCGGAGGGGAGCGTTCCGGTCCTCATGGGCGGGCGGACGGTTGCACGACCGGCGCAGGCCGCCAGGTCGGCGGCAGCAGCGCGGGAACGTGGGCGCCGCGGACCTCGGCGAACTCGGTGACCGCGTCCAGCAGTTGCCGCCGCGCCTTGCGCGGGTCGGTCTCCGCCTGCGCGGTCATGTGCGCCGCGATCAGGCCGGCCGCGACCGGAGTCGCGAAGGAGGTGCCGCTCCACTGCGCCAGCCCCTCGAACATCACCTGGTCCGGCTTGGCCGAGCCGTTCTCCTCGCTGAGCACGCCGGTGTGCCGCGGGTGCCGGCAGGTGCAGGCGTAGGAGAAGCCGTAGCGGCACTCCTCATAGGTGGAGTGCTGGTACACGTACGGCACGGGGGTGTCGAATCCGGTGAGCGCGCCGGTGAGACGCTCGCCGGGCGCGTACACCCGCACCCAGGGGCCGTGGTTGGTGAAGCAGGCGCCGTACTCGCCGTCGCTGCGCAGGGCGCCCACCGACAGCACGGCGTTCTCGTAGCCGGGCAGGGTGGCGTAGGCGGCGGGCCAGAACGGCATGGCGCTCGCGTTGTTGCCGGCGGCGGCGACCAGCAGGGTGTGCCGCCGGCGCAGCTCCTCCATGAACGCGTCGACGCCGAGCAGTCCGTCGGTGCGGCCGTTGGAGGTGCCGGCCGAGAGGCTGATGATGTCGGGCCAGCCGTCCCGGTCGACGGCCTCGAAGAGCTTCTCGCCGAACTCGGACTCCAGGATGGCGCCCGCGTCGTTGAGCGTGTTGCGCACCGTGATGTCGGTGTTGGGGGCGACGGCGGCGACGAGTCCGGCGATGAACGTGCCGTGGCCGCAGTACTGCCGCAGCACGCCGTCCTTGTCGCACTCCTGGACCTGGGCGTCGCCGCGGGTGCGGGCGAGCGGCGGGTAGGAGCGGTAGTCGTGCATCAGCCCGGTGTCGATCACCAGCACGCCGACGGCGCTGTCCGGGTCGTGGGTGCCCTCCGCGGGGGCCGGGTTGGGCCGTTCGGAGGCGGGGACGGGCACCGGCTCGTCGCCGGGGCAGGCGTTGACGGCGATGTGCACCACGTGGTTGCGGCTGACCAGCCGGCGTCCGGCCCGGCCCTCGGTCGCGGTGAGCGCCCGCAGAGCGTTCGCGACCGCCGGGTCGCCGCTGCCGTCGCCCTCCCCCGGGTCGGCGACCCGGATCCGGGTGATGCCCGAACGGCTGGTCTCCGGGCTCACCCGCTCCACCCGGTCGGCGGAGAGTCCCGCGACCGTGGCGAAGTGCTGCCGCACGGTGTCCTCGACGATGCGGGCGTCCTCGCCGTCACGGGCGAGCACGACGCCCTTCTCGTAGAGGAACTGACCCGCGTCGTCGGGGCCGATCGCCAGGGGGACGTCGGGCATCGAGCGCTGGATCTGGGCGAACTGCTCGCGGAATCGCTGTGGTGCCATGAGATGTCCTCCGCAGGGGCGACAGCGGCATGACGGCCGCCGGGCTTGTCGTCAATCAGAGCCACCGGACGGCCGTTTGATACAACGTCGAATCTGTGGGCCGCGGTTGCGGAGCACTACCATCCGTGGGGTGACTGCGGGAGACGACTCGGTGCGGGACCTGCTGCCGATGGTGTTCGCCGCGCCCCAGGAGGCCCTGGCCGGGGCCCGCCGGGTGCTGGCCGGGCGGCCCACGCCGCTGCACGCCTCCGTCGCCCATCAGGTCATCGGCATCTGGCAGCGGGACTTCGGCGATCTGCGGCTGGCACTGCGGCATCTGCGCCGGGCCCGTGACTTCGCGGCGCGCGCCGGCTCCGCCGAGCGGGAGGCGGACGTCCTCGCCACCCTGGGGGTCGCGCTGGTGCACGCGGGACGCACCCGGCAGGGCATGGACGCCCTCGGCCGGGGTGTGGAGCGCGGCACCGGGCACACCCGGGCCCGGGTGCTGTTCCGGCGGGCGTACTCCTGGTGGGTGCTGGGGCATCACAGGGAGGCCCTGGAGGACGTGCGGCGGGCGATTCCCGTGCTGCGCCAGGCCGGTGACGTGATCTGGACGGCGCGGGCGCTGACGCTGCGGGCGACGGTGCATCTGGCGCTGGGCGCGGTGGACCGGGCGGACGCCGACTTCACCGCGGCCGAGGCGCTGTGGGGCACCACGGGCCAGGAGCACGACAAGGCGGACGCGGTGGAGAGCCGGGGCCTCGCGGCGTTCCGCGCGGGTGACGTCCCGGCCGCGCTGCGGCTGCTCGACGAGGCGGAGGAGCGCTACGCGAAGCTCGGCACGCCGACGTTCATGCTGAGCATCCGGCGCTGCGAAGTGCTGATGGCGGCCGGTCTCGCCGCCGAGGCGCTGGCGGAGGCGGACGCCGCGATCAAGGTGCTGGACGGGATCGGCGGCCAGTCCACCCGCAAGGCGGAGCTGCTGCTGGCCGCGGCGCGGGCGGCCCGGCTGGCCGGCGACCCGCACACCGCGACGGCCCGGGCGGGGCTCGCCGTGCGGCTGTTCGCCCGGCAGCACCGCGCCTGGTGGGAGGCGCACGCGCGGCTGGTGCTGACCGAGGCCCGGCATGCCGCCGGCCGCCGCTCCGGACGGCTGGTCGCGGCCGCGGCGGCGGTGGCCGAACAGCTGACGGCGCTGGGTGCCCCGGCCGCGCCGGAGGCCTTCCTGCTCGCCGGGCGGATCGCCCTTGACCTGGGCCGGGCGGCCGAGGCGGAGCGGCACCTGGCCGTCGCCGCCCGCAGCCGGCGCGGCGGTCCCCCGCTGGCCCGGATGACCGGCTGGGCGGCGCAGGCGCTGCGCGCCCGGGCGGCCGGCTCCGCGCGGGGTGTGCTGGAGGCCTGCCGACGCGGTCTCGACGTGCTGGACGACCACCGGATGACGCTGGGCGCCTCGGAGTTGCGCGCCCGCGCCACCGCGCAGGGCGCCGAGCTGGCGGCGCTGGCGCAGCAGGCCTGCCTGGTGTCCGGCGGGCCGCGGCGGCTGCTGGTGTGGAGCGAACGCTGGCGGGCCACCGCCCTGTCCGCCCCGCCCACCCGGCCGCCGGCCGACCCGGCGCTGCTGAGCGGTATGACCGCCTACCGGGAGATCGCCGCCCGCGCCGAGGAGGCCCGCCAGGAGGGCCGGCCCGTCCCCGCGCTGGAGCGCGAACAGCGCCGCCTGGAGCGGGAGATCCGCTCCCGCACCCTGCACATGCGCGGCGAGGCGGCGGGCGACGGCGACCGGTTCGACGTCGGCACCCTGCTGCGGCATCTGGGCGACGACATCACGCTGGTGGAGCTCGCCGTGCCGGCCGGCCGGGTGCAGGTGCTGGTGTGCGGCCGGGGCCGGGTGCGCCGGTTCGAGGCGGGTCTGCTCGCGGCGGCGGAGACCGAGGCGGAGCACGTCCAGGCGGGGCTGAGACGGCTGGCGCATCCGGGGGCGGCGGCGCGGCTGCCGCTGGTGGAGGCCGCGGGGCGGCGCCTGGAGGAGCTGCTGCTGGGTCCTGCGGCAAAGCACCTGGGCAGCGGCCCGGTGGTGATCGTGCCGCCGGGGCGGCTGCACCGGGTGCCGTGGGCGCTGCTGCCGTCGCTGCGGGACCGGGTGCTCAGTGTGTCGCCGTCGGCGAGCAGCTGGCTGCGCGCGAAGCGGACGGCGCCGCCGCCCGGGGGCCGGCAGGTGCTGGTACGCGGCCCCGGCCTGGCGACCGGCGGGGCGGAGGTGCCCGAACTGTCCGACCGCTACGGCGCCGCCACCGTCCTGGAGCACGAGGGGGCGACGGTGCCGCGGGTGCTCGCGGAGCTGGACGGTGCGGCGCTGGCCCACATCGCCGCGCACGGCGCGTTCCGCGCGGACGGACCGATGTTCTCCTCCCTGCGGATGGCGGACGGGCCGCTCATCGTGCACGACTTCGAGCGCCTGGACCGCAGCCCGTACCGCATCATCCTGTCCTGCTGCGACACGGCCCGCTTCGCCACGGTCGGCGCGGACGAACTCCTCGGCCTGGTCACCGCGTTGCTGCCGCTCGGCACCGCGGGCGTGGTGGCGTGCAGCGCCCCGGTCAACGACGCGGCGGTGGTCCCGCTGATGCTGGCCCTGCACAAGGGCCTCGGCGCGGGCCTGTCGCTGGCCGAGGCCCTCCGCGACGCGCGGGCCGCCCTGCCGGGCGATGCGGTGCACCAGGCGACGGGCTGGGCGTTCACGGCGTTCGGAGCGGCCTGACGCCCCGTCCCGGGCCCTGCCCGCCTCGCGTTGCGGAGCGGGGCGTGCGGGTGAACAGTGGAGATGTAACGGCTTGGGAGCGCCGAGCCTCATCTCGAGTCCCGTCGCAGCGCCGCACGCGGAGGCCATCGCCCGCAGGGGCCATCGCCCGCGAGGACGCGCAACACACCGCAACGCACCGGGAACCGCCATGGCCAGATTTTCCCGCCGACCTGTCGCGTACCGGGTCTGCGCATCCGCCGTGGCCGCGGTGCTCGCGCTGCCGGCGGGTGCGGCGACGGCCCTGGCGGCGCCGCCGGCGGACGGGAGCGTCACCAGGGGCGCATCCGCGCAGACGGAACCCCCGCCGTCCGCGGACGAGCCGCCGCCGGAGGGCGGGAGCACCGAACCGACGCCCACGACGCCCCCCGAACAGACCGATCCGCCGGACACGGACCCCGGTCCCACCAGCTCCTCCGACGAGTCTCCGGGCGAGGTCGATCCGGGGGACGGCGGGGGGACCACCGGTTCCTCCAGCAACGGGGAGAAGACGGACGGAGGAGGGGACGGGGACGGCGGGGACGGCGGGGACGGCGGGGACGACGGGGACGACGGGGACGGCGGGGGGAAGAAGGACGGCGCTCAGACGGTGGCCGCCGCCGTGACGGCGCAGAAGCGGAAAGTCGACCAGGTGACCTCCAAGCTGGAGAAGCTCGTTGTCGAGGCGCCCGAGGAACTCACGTCCAGCGTCGAGCAGTTGACGACCCTTCTGGAGAAGACGTCGAGCGCCCGCACCTCACCGCAGGAGAGGAAGGGGATCGTCGAGACCGCCCAGGAGCTCGCCGACGCCCTGGAGACGATCAATGCCGCCGGGATTCCCGGCGAGGTGCGCAAGGATCTGATCGCCGCCGTCAAGCGGCTGGTCTCCGCGCTGGACGTGGCCAGCGACCCCGGTGTGCCGCCCGAGCAGCGGGGCATGGCCGTGCTGATCGTGCGCAGGTCGGCGGCCGTCCTCGAGCTGATCGCCGACCGCGGCACGCCCGAGGATGTGCGGGAGCATCTGTCCCGCACCGTGGGGCAGTTGACGGGCGCTCTGACGATGGACGACGAGGCGAAGGCGCTCCTGGCGGGTGCCCCGAAGTCGGGGCTCCAGCCCGCGAGCCGGATAGGAGTCGGGCTGAGCACCGTCGCCCAGTCCGAGACCACCGACGGGAGGCGCAAGGACCTCGCGGACGCCACGGACGACGCCAGCAAGTCCCTGGAGGAGTCCGACGACCCCACCAGGTCCGAGGAGGAGCGGGCCGAGGCGCGCAAGGAACTGGACCGGCAGCTGCGCCGGTTGGAGAAGCTACTGGGCGAGGAGGCCGTGGCCCGCGGTCTGCCGGACACACCGCTCGACAAGGCCGCCGAGCTGTGCACCGACGCCGTGTTCGAGTCGGTCTCCGACCGGAAGCTCGCGGGAGAGCTCGGGCCGATCAGCCCCGCGCAATGGAGCGAGGAAGGGGTGAAGGACTACTGGAGGTCCGAACAGTCCGAGGGCGCCTCGCTCGACGTGCACGCCCAGTTGCGCAACGACAAGTACGACGAGGCGCAGTTCCGGATCGCACAGCTGATCAGCCGGCTCGCCGAAAAGGTCGTACCGGCACGCGATCTCATCCCGACGATCGGCACCCCGGGTCTGCAGTGCCTCCAGTCGGCCCGGATTCTCGACGGGCAGGGGGTCGGGACGGGCACCTGGTTCGCCCTGGCCCAGGAGGTGGCGGCGCAGGGACGGCACCCGGCGTCACTCGCCGGCTCCGTCCAGCAGCTCGACGTCGGGTACCGACATGTCGACATGCGTGGTCGCCACGCCGTACCGGGTGTCCTCCCGCTTCTCCTCCGACCGGGCGACCGGACCCCGGAAGTGGAATGACGAGACGGAGTACCTGGGTGACTGGTCCGGCGACCAGACCGCCGTCACATACCTCGGGGTGCGGGTCACGTTGATGAGGTTGTTGTTGTGCCGCACCTGGCCGTGGAACACCAGCTTCTCCCCGCACTTCTCCACCGGACAGTAATGGGGGCTGCTCCTGTCCCACGACCGGTGCACCTGGCGCAGCTCACGCGCGTCGATCTTGCCGCGGTCCTTCCTCATGTAGGTGACCTGGAGGACGACGTTGATCTCGTCGAACTCCGCGTCCTTCGGGATCTGGACGACGCGCTGCAGCACGAATTCCTGCCCCACATCCAGCGAGTCGCCGGGACGGTAGAAGAGTCCGCTGCTGATCGGGGTGTACTGCAGCCGGTCCACATAGCGCTCGGCCTCGCCCGCACCCTCCACGTCCAGGCTTCTCCGCCACTCCCTGACCCGGTCGCTCCCGCTGCCGTACTCGGCGGTCCGGCCGTAGACCGAGTAGTCGTCGATGAGGACGTAGGCCGGGATCCCCCCGTCGTTCTTCATGGAGAGCTTCAGCGGAACGTGCACATAGGGGTACCTGGGGTCGGGCCGCGCCTTGCCGAACTCGGCCTTCAGGGCGATGTGCATGGGCGCCGACACCGGCTGGTACATGGTCGAGTACGCCAGGCTCACGGCGGACAGCAGCCCCGTGACCACCACACCGACGGCGAAGGTCTTGGGGCGGGGCAGAGCCTGCCAGGCGCGCTCCCGGGCCAGCAGCCACAGCGCCCACCCGGACCAGCACCACAGCGGCGCGAAGACCAGCAGATACGGGGTGAACTCCTTCTCCTCGAACCACATGAACAGCAGCAGGCTGGCGGTGGCCAGCGTGATGAGCGCCCCCAGCAGCACGAGCGCCCCGGAGGTCCTGCTGCGTCGTCGCCCGAAGTGGTCGATCGCGGCCACGGTCGCCGCGCCCAGCACCACGGCGGACAGCACGAACACGGCTCCGGTGACCCGCTGGGCGAAGGTGAGCGCGCCGAGGGCGTCCGGCCATCCGATCAGCATGTGCAGGACCGTGGAGGCGAGCAGCCCGGCGGTCATGAGCACGGTGGTGGCGCGCCGGCGCCACGGGCGGTCGGGCCAGGTGGTGCTGTCGCCGCCGCTCCAGAACACCTGGCCGGGGTCGTCCAGGTCCAGGGTCTCCGGGTAGCCCAGGCGGGTGAGCAGGCGCCGCAGCTCGGCCAGGGACCAGACGCTGCCCGCGGTCTCGCTGCCCACGACGACCCGGCGCAGGCCCCGGCTGTCCGGGGGCTCGACCCTCACCCAGGGACGGATGCTCATGATCCCAGGCTCGATCCGGCACCGGCCCGCTGCATGCGCGACTCCCCCGTCCGGCCCATGACCGGCCCCGCGGACAGTGCGAAGGGCCCGCCTCACCGAAGTGAGACAGGCCCCTTGTCCGAGCCCTGGCGGCTCGCTCGCCCGTCGGGACGACAGGATTTGAACCTGCGACCCCTTGACCCCCAGTCAAGTGCGCTACCAAGCTGCGCCACGTCCCGGTGCGCGGCCGGGATGCCCGGCGAACGCGCAGGTCAACACTACAACATCCGCGGGAGTGGAAAGGCCGCCCGCCGGGACGCGAGCGGCCCCGGGCAACCGTGTGCGCCACCCCCACCGCCGCCCGGCCGGGTGCGCGTCCGGTCGTCGCGCCGAAACGGCCCGGGCGCGACGTTGTGTCGGCCTCCGGCGTCCGATTCCGCACATTCTGTCGCCCCTGTGTGCGCGCCGGCACCGGTTACCGTCGCCGCATGACCCAGTCCAGCTTCACCGTCCACATCCCCGACGCCGAGCTCTCCCCCGAGCCGCTCGACCCGGAGCAGATCGTCTCCGGCTCGCCGGAGGTGACCGGCAAGGTCGTCTGGGAGTCGCCGGACGGCAAGCGGATCCGGGGCATCTGGCAGATCACTCCCGGTGTCGTCACCGACACCGAGGCGGACGAGCTGTTCGTGGTGATCAGCGGCTCGGCGACCATCGAGGTGGAGAACGGTCCGACGCTGCACGTCGGCCCCGGCGACATGGCCGTGCTGCGCGAGGGCGACCGCACCACCTGGACGGTGCACGAGACCCTGCGCAAGGCGTACGACATCCACTTCGGCTGAGGCACTACCCCGTACCGCCGGGACCTGCCGTGGTCCCGCGGATCTGCAGCGCCGGTCTGACCAGGTGGAGGCTGCCCGGCCCGCCGGGTGACTCCAGGCGGTCCAGGAGGCAGCGCGCGGCGCGGCGGCCCACCTCGTGGCTCGCGTTGTCGACGGTGGTCAGCCACAGGTGGCGCAGCCGGGAGAGGCTGGTGTTGTCGTAGCCGGCCACGGAGACGTCCCCGGGGACGTCGAGGCCCAGCTCGCCGGCCGCGGACAGGGCGCCGACGCAGGCGATGTCGTTCACGGCGAGGATCGCGGTGGGCCGGTCGGCGCGGCTCAGCAGCCGGACGGCGGCGCGGTAGCCGCCCTCCTCGGTCATGTCCCCCGGTGTCACCAGCGCCCCGCCGGCCAGACCGTGCCCGCGCATCGTCTCCTCGAAGCTGCGCCGGCGCAGCTCGCCCACCGCACCGTACCCGGCGATGTGCGCGACGCGCCGGTGCCCGAGCCCGATCAGGTGCTCGGTGACCAGGCGGACTCCGTGCTCGTCGTCGCCGGCGACCACGTCGACCCCGGGGGGCACCTCCTCCCGTGCGCCCGCCAGCACCACCGGGATCCGTTCGGCGACCGGCTCCAGTGCCGCCGGGTCGGGGAGCGTGCCGACGACGACCAGACCGTCCACCCTCAGGTCCAGCAGGGGGTCGGCGGGGTCCTGGCCGGTGCGGCGGTTGAGGCGGGCGTCGGAGAGCAGCATGCGCAGGCCGCCGGCGTGGAGCAGGGAGTTGAGGCCGTCGAGCAGATCGACGAACCAGGGGTTGCGCAGATCGTTGAGGAGGACCCCGACGGTGCGGGTGCGCCGCTCGCTGAGGCTGCGGGCGGCGGCGTTGGGCCGGTAGCCGAGCTCGCGGGCGGCGCGCAGCACGGCCTCGCGCCGCTCCGGGCGCACCTGATCGGAGCCGCGCAGCACCAGCGAGACCAGCGACTTGGACACTCCGGCTCGTTCGGCCACGTCGCGGATCGTCGGCGGTCTCATGGATGGACCGTTCCATGAGGCGGCCTGCCCTGTCAAAGCCCTGCAAAGCCTTGACACAGCAGCCGATAGCCCTCCAGTGTGGCGCGGACAGCTTCTGGAACGGTCCAACATGCGGCCCGAGGAAGCCCGGCAAGCCAAGGAAGGGTGCTCAATGGTGGATACGCTCGGTGTCGCCGTCGTGGGATTCGGCTGGATGGGGCGGGTGCACACCCAGGCGTACGCGCGGGTGCGGCACCACTATCCGCGGCTCGCCGTGCGTCCCGAACTGGTGACCGTGGCGGAGGAGGTGCCCGGCCGGGCGGAGGAGGCCGCGGCTCAGTTCGGGTTCGCCTCGACGACCCGTGACTGGCGCGAGGTGGCCGCGGATCCGCGGGTGCGGGCGGTCAGCATCACCGCGCCGAACTTCCTGCACCGGGAGATCGGCGTGGCCATGGCCGAGGCCGGCAAGCACATCTGGATCGAGAAGCCGGTGGGCCTGACCTCCGAGGACGCCCGCGCGGTGGCCGGCGCGGTGGCGAAGGCGGGCGTGCAGGGCGCGGTCGGCTTCAATTACCGCAACGCACCGGCGGTGGAGGCTGCCCGGGACCTGATCGCCTCCGGTGAGATCGGCACCGTCACCCATGTCCGCTTCCGGCTGTTCAGCGACTACGCCGCGCATCCCGAGGGCGCGCTGACCTGGCGGTACGAGCGGGAGCGGGGCGGCAGCGGGGTGCTGGGCGATCTGGCCTCGCACGGCGCGGACCTGGCCCGGTTCCTGCTCGGGGACATCGAGTCCCTGGCCGCGGACACGGCGGTGTTCGTCCCCGAGCGGGCCCGCCCGGCGGGCGCCACGGCCGGCCACTCCCGCGCCGCGGGCGGCGAGCCGGGCCCGGTGGAGAACGAGGACTATGTGAACTGCCTGCTGCGGTTCGCCTCGGGCGCCCGGGGCGTGCTGGAGGCGTGCCGGGTGTCGGTGGGCGAGCAGAACAACTACGGCTTCGAGGTGCACGGCACCAAGGGGGCGGTGTTCTGGGACTTCCGCCGGATGAACGAGCTCGGCGTGAGCCGCGGGACCTCCTACCAGGACCAGCCGGTGAGCACGGTGTACGTGGGCCCGGGCGACGGCGAGTTCGGCGCCTTCCAGCCGGGGGCGGCCAACGCCATGGGCTACGACGACCTGAAGGTCATCGAGGCCTGCCGCTTCCTGCGCTCGGTGGCCGACGGCACTCCGCAGGGCGCCACGCTCGCCGACGCGGTGCACAGCGCGACCGTGCTGGACGCGGTGATCCGCTCGGCGGAGGAGAGGCGCTGGGTGGCGGTTGCGGGGGCATGACGGTCAGCGGGCCTCCTCGGCCCGCTTGCCCAGCCAGACCTTGACGGGGATCAGCACCAGCCACCACCACATGGCGGCGGAGCCGATGACCAGCGCCAGCGGGATGGTCACGGCGAACACGGCCACCGTGAACCCCATGTCCAGCGCGGAGATGGTCACGTCGCCCCGGGGCTCCTCCTCGTTGCGCAGCCACGGGCGCCTGCTGATGAGGAGCAGGAGCGCGAGGTGGACGGCGCCGAGGGCGGCGACCACCGCCGAGTAGACGACGACCGAGATGCTCTCGCGGGCGTACTCCGAGACCAGGACGGTCGGGAAGGGCACCAGCGCCGCGAGGCCCAGTCCGAGCAGGGTCAGCGTGATCACCTGGGAGTCGACCTGCCGCACGGAGTGGAACAGCATGCGGTGGTCGCGCCAGAAGCCGGCCAGCACCACCAGGCTGATCGCGTAGGCGCCCAGGTTGGGCAGCAGCTCGCGCAGGGCCTCGTGGTACTGCTCGTCGCTCAGGCCCGGCTCCATGCCGAGGTCCAGGACGAGCAGGGTGATGGCGATGGCGAAGACGCCGTCGGCGAGCGCCACCAGCCGCTCGGGACCACCGTCAGCGGCACGTTTCCTCATGCGCACGACGTTAGGCAGCGTTCGCCCGTCGGTGCCGGTGTGACACGGCGTCACACGGCCGGTGTCCGGGGCGGGGCGGCGGGCGGCATGTTGTAGGGCGTCACCACCTGGATCGGGGAGGGCAGGACGGGCCCGGCGGGCGGCAGGGCGCCGTGGGCGCGCATCACCAGGTGACAGGCCTCGCGCAGATCGTGCCTGAGGTCGTGGTGGAGGACGGCGGACAGGCGGTGCTCGCGCAGCAGACGGGTGTTGTCGTGGTCGAGGTCGTGCGCGATGTAGACGTCGCAGTCGCGCCCGGCGTCCTCGAAGGCGCGCAGGGTGGCGACGTTGCCGCCGCCGATGGAGTACACGGCGCGGATGTCCGGGTCCCGGTCCAGGGCGGCCCGTACGAGGTCGTACTGCTCGGCGTCCAGGCCCTGCCCCTCGGCGATCTCGACCAGGGTGTGCTCGGGGTGCTCGGCCCGCATCACGCTGCGGAAGCCCATCTCGCGCTCCTCCTCGTTGCGGAAGAAGCCGCTGCTGAGGCTGGTGAGGACATGGGCGGGGCGGCCGCCGAGCCACTGGCCCATGAGGTAGGCGGCGGTGGCGCCGGCGGCCCGGTTGTCGCTGCCGACGTGGCCGATCCGGGCGCTGGCGGGCAGGTCGGTCACCAGGGTGACCACCGGGATGTCCGCCGCGGCCAGGCGTGCCACGGCCTCGGTCATCTCGGGGACGTCCGGCGCCTTGAGGATGACGCCCTGGGAGCCGCGCCGGGCGATCCGGTCGCAGACGGCGGTCAGTTCCGGCACCGGGCCCGTCTCCCGGAAGTGGAAGCGGGAGCGGACCACGGCCGGGTGCAGGGAGGGGAGTTCGGCCTCCAGCGCGGCCCGCACGGCGGTGGAGAAGCGTTCCGGGGCCTGCATCACGATGTCCACCATGAAGGTGCGGCCCACCAGGCGGACCTGGGTGCGCTGCCGGTCCAGGTCGGCGATCGCCCGGTGCACCTCCCGCGCGGTGCTCTCCCGCACCCCGCCCCGGTGGTTGAGCACCCGGTCGACGGTGGCCTCGCTCAGCCCTGCCTGACGTGCGATCTCCCGGATCGGGAAGGGGTGTCCCATGCGCCGGCTCCCTGAGGGGTTTTTGATGGCTCGCTGCTGGTTGTTCGAGGGGTTTGTACTGACAAGAATGGCAGAACCGAGCCGCTCCGTGACCCGAGGGGACGACAATGTCCTTCACACCTGACCTGGACGCCTTCCGCGCACTGGTAGAGCAGCCGACCGACCTGACCGCCCACCCCCACGCCACCGAGGTGCGCGACGGGGTGCTCCTCTACGACGCCGATCGTCTGCTCGGCGCCGGCCGGGCGGAGATCGCGGCCGAGCTGGCGGCGGCCCTGGCCGGCGGTCCCGGCATCGTGGTCGTCCGCGGGGCCTTCCCCGACACCGCCGTGGTGGACCGGGCCACCGCCGTGTTCGACGCCCTGATCGCCGCCCAGCGCGCCGCGGGCACCGTGGCCGGGGACCACTTCGCCGCGCCGGGCGCCAACGACCGGGTGTGGAACGCCCTGGAGAAGGCGGCCCTGCACGACGCGGAGACGTTCGCCGACTACTACGCCAACGAGGTGATCGCCCTGGTCTCCTCGGCCTGGCTGGGGCCCGGCTACCAGATCACCTCGCAGATCAACGTGGTCAACCCGGGCGGCGCCGCCCAGACCGTGCACCGCGACTACCACCTCGGTTTCCTGTCCGACGAGGCGGCCGCCGCCTATCCCCCGCATGTGCACCGCCTCTCCCCCGTGCTCACGCTCCAGGGCGCCGTCGCGCACTGCGACATGCCGGTGGAGTCCGGCCCGACCATGTACCTGCCGCACTCGCAGAAGTACGAGCCCGGCTACCTGGCCTGGCGGCGCCCCGAGTTCCAGGAGTACTTCGCGGCGCACCATGTGCAGCTCCCGCTCGCCAAGGGCGACGCGGTGTTCTTCAACCCCGCGCTGTTCCACGCGGCCGGCGCCAACCGCTCGGCGGACATCCGGCGCATGGCCAATCTGCTGCAGGTGTCCTCCGCGTTCGGGCGGGCGATGGAGACGGTGGACCGCACGGCCGTGGTCGACGCCGTGTACCCGGTGCTGCTCAAGCGCAAGGCGGAAGGGGCCGGCGAGGAGTGGCTCGAGCGGGTGATCGCCGCGAGCGCCGAGGGCTATCCCTTCCCCACCAACCTCGACCGGGACCCGCCGGTCGACGGGCTGGCCCCGCCCTCGCAGGCGGACCTGGTACGGCGCGCGCTGCGCGAGGAATGGAGTCCGCAGACGCTCCGGGAGGAGCTGCGGGCCGCCGACTCACGGCGAGAGAGCTGAGGTACGCGATGGGACTTCTCGACGACAAGGTCGTCCTGGTCAACGGCGGCAGCCAGGGCGTGGGCGCCGCGATCGCCCGGGCCGCCGTCCGCGAGGGCGCGGTGGTGGCGTTCACCGGGCGGCGCCCCGAGCCCGGCGAGGCGCTGGTGGACGAGCTGACCGCCGCGGGCGGCAAGGCGATGTTCGTGCGCGCCGACCTGGCCGACGCCGAGCAGGCCAAGGCGTCGGTGGCGGAGGTGGTACAGGCCCACGGCAGGGTCGACTGCCTGGTGAACTCGGCCGGGCTCACCTCCCGCGGCACGCTGCTCGACACCACGCCGGAGCTGTTCGACCAGCACATCGCGATCAATCTGCGGGCGCCGTTCTTCGCCATGCAGGCCGCCGTCGCCGACATGGTGCGCCGCGAGGCGCCCGGCACCATCGTCAACATCATCACCTCGTCCGCGCACGGCGGGCAGCCGTTCCTCGCCCCGTACGTCGCCGCCAAGGCCGGGCTGATGGGCCTGACCCGCAACGCGGCGCACGCCCACCGGTGGGACCGCATCCGGATCAACGGCCTGAACATCGGCTGGACCGCCACCGAGGGCGAGGACGCCACGCAGCGGGCCTTCCACGGGGCCGGGGACGACTGGCGCGAGCGCGCCGCCGCCCGGCTGCCGATGGGCAAGCTGGGCCAGCCGGACGAGATCGCGGACTTCGTGGTGTTCCTGCTCTCGGACCGTTCCGGAGTGGTCACCGGGTCCGTGATCGACTGGGACCAGAACGTGCTCGGCGCCCTCGACTGAGGACCCTCCCCCACAGCTCCGTGTCCCCGTGAGGGGGCGCGGTTCGTACCCCTCTCAAGGAGCAACACCCCATGCGTATCGGAATTCTCGGTCTCGGACGGATCGGCGCCTTCCACGCCGAGACCCTGCACGGGCTCGGTGCCGTCGAGTCGCTGGTCGTCTCCGACCCGTTCGCGGACGCCGCCAAGGCCGCCGCCGAACGGTTCGGTGCCGAGGTCGCCGACTCCCCCGAGGCCGTGCTCGCGGCCGGGGTGGACGGCGTGGTGGTCGCCGCCGCCACGGACGCCCATCCGGGCCTGATCCGCGCCTGTGTGGAGGCGGGTGTGCCGGTGTTCTGCGAGAAGCCGGTGGCCCGCACCATGGCCGAGGGCGTCGAGGTCCTCCGGGCCGTCGAGGGGCGGGACGTGCCGGTGCAGATCGGCTTCAACCGCCGTTTCGACGCCGGGTTCGTCGCCGCGCGCAAGGCCGTGCGGGGCGGGGAGCTGGGGACGCTGCACACGGTGCGCTCCACCACTTTGGACCCGGCGCCGCCGCCCGCCGCGTACATCGCCGCCTCCGGGGGCATCTTCCGCGACTGCGCGGTGCACGACTTCGACATCATCCGCTGGGTGACGGGCCGTGAGGTGACCGAGGTGTACGCGGCCGGCGGCAACCGGGGCGCCGACTACATCGCGGCGGCGGGCGACGCCGACACCACCGGTGCGGTGCTCACCCTGGACGACGGCACGATCGCGGTGGTGTCCAACTCGCGGCACAACGGCCGGGGGTACGACGTGCGCATGGAGATCCACGGCTTCGAGGACTCCATCGCGGTCGGTCTCGAGGACAAGCTGCCGCTGCGGTCGGTGGAGCCGGGGGTGACCTTCCCCGCGGGCACCCCGCACGACTTCTTCATGGACCGCTTCACCGAGGCATACCGCGCCGAACTCGCCGCCTTCACCGAGGTCGTTGCGGGCCGCCGGCCCTCGCCGTGCACGGTGGCGGACGCGCTGGAGGCGGGCTGGATCGCCGAGGCGTGCACGCTGTCGCTGGCCGAGCACCGGCCGGTGCGCATCGAGGAGGTCCGGCAGGACTGACGGCGGACGACACGGCTCGGGCCCGCCCCCTCGGCCGAGGGGGCGGGCCCGAGCCGTGTGCTGCTCAGCGGTAGAGCGGGGGCCGGTCGACGAGGGCGACCTCCACCCTGCCGCCCTGCTCCAGCGCCCGCACGCCCGCCTCGCAGACCGCCGCCGCCGCGTAGCCGTCCCAGGTGCTGGGGCCGGTGACCTCGCCGCGGCGGGTGCTGTCCACCCAGGCCTGGACCTCGTCGTCGTAGGCCTGGGCGAAGCGTTCGGTGAAGTCCTGGGCGATGGTGCCGCCCCAGCGGCCGGCCATGTTGGTGATCAGGGCGTGGCCGTCGCCGATGCGGGCGGTGCCGCGCTCGCAGACCGCCTCGGCCTGGACCTGGTAGCCGAAGCCGCAGTTGACGAAGATCTCCACGTCGGACAGGGCGCCGCCGGAGGTCTCCAGGACGACGAACTGGGGGTCGCTCAGGCCGTCGGGGGCGCCACTGGACGGGGTGGGGCGCAGCACGGTGACCGCGGTGATCTCCTGTTCCAGCAGCCAGCGGGTGGCGTCGACCTCGTGGGCGACCGAGTCGGTGATCAGCATGGAGCTGGTGAAGAAGGGCGGGCTGGCCACGTTGCGGTGCCGGTTGTGCAGCATCAGCGGCCGGCCCAGCTGGCCGGAGGCCAGCAGCGCCTTGAGCCTCACGTACTCGGCGTCGTAGCGGCGCATGAAGCCGACCTGGACGCGGCGGTGGCCGAGGGCCTGTTCGGCTTCCAGCACGCGCAGCGCGCCGGCCGCGTCGGGGGTGAGCGGCTTCTCGCACAGCACCGGCAGGTCGCGCTCGAACGCGGCGAGCAGCGCGGCCTCGTGGGCCGGTCCCGGGGAGGCGATGAGCACGGCGTCGACGCCGGCCCCCGCCATCGGGGCGGCCGGGTCGGTGTGGGCGGTGCAGCCGTCGACGGTCGCGGCCACGGCCTTGGCGCGTTCGGCGTCGGTGTCGGCCACGGCGACCACCCGGGCGCCGCTGATGACGCGGTCGATGCGGCGTACGTGGTCGGCGCCCATGCGTCCGGTGCCGATGACGGCGACACCGAGCGGCTCGCGACGGTTCATGGCGTGGCCTTTCTGGTCGTCGAGCTGTGGTGGGTCCGGGCGGTCGCCGGCCTGGCCGGCGAACTGTTGTGGGCCGGCGGCCGGTCGTCAGGCGCCGCAGGAGCGCAGGAACCGGCGGGTGCGCACCGCGATCGGCAGCGGCTTGTCCGGGTCGCAGGGGTACATGTCCTGCTCGACGATGGCGAACAGGTCCACGCCCAGGTTCTGGGCGGCGGTGAGGACCGGGCCCAGCTCGGGCACGCCGCCGGGCGGTTCGCACATGACGCCGCGCTGGACGGCGGGGCCGAAGGGGATCTCGTTCTTCACCACGTCGGCCAGGATCTCGGGGTCGACCTGCTTGAGGTGCAGATAGCCGATGCGTTCGCCGTAGGTCTCGATCAGCTTGACGCTGTCGCCGCCGCAGTAGGCGTAGTGGCCGGTGTCCAGGCAGAGGCTGACCAGGTCGGAGTCGGTGGAGTCGAGGAAACGCTCGACGTGCTCCTCGGTGTCGATGTGGGTGTCGGCGTGCGGGTGGACGACGATGTCCAGGCCGTACTTCTCCCGCACCTCGCGGCCGAGGCGTTCCATGCCGCGGGTGAGGTGGCCCCACTGCTCGGTGGTGAGCTCCGGGGGTTCGAGGATCTCGGCGGTCTTGTCGTCCCGCCAGAAGGAGGGGATGACCACGAGGTGCCTGGCGCCCATGGCCTGGGTGAGGGAGGCGACCCGGCTGACCTGCTCCCAGGTGGCGTCCCACTCGGAGGGGCCGCGGTGCAGTCCGCAGAAGATGGTGCCCGCGGACACCTTCAGGTTCCGCCGGCCGACCTCGTCCTTGAGGCGGGCCGGGTCGGTGGGCAGGTAGCCGTAGGGGCCGAGTTCGATCCACTCGTAACCGGCCTCGGCGACCTCGTCGAGGAAGCGCTGCCAGGGCACCTGCAGCGGGTCGTCGGGGAACCAGACGCCCCAGGAGTCGGGTGCGGAGCCGACCCGGATGCGGTCGAGCGCGACTGCCATGTCAGGACTTTCCTTCCGGGGTTGCGGCCGCGGAGGCCTTGAGGTCCGCCTCCTCGGGGAGCTCCTCGACGTCGACGCCGCGGACCTGTGCGAGTTCGTGCTTGAGCGCGGCCAGTTCGGCGCCGCCCGCCATGTGATTGGTCAGCTCCTCGAGGCTGACCTCGCTGCGGTCGGCGGACAGTTCCATGGTGCCCAGACGCAGCACGCTGAAGTGGTCGCCGACCATGTAGGCGTGGTGGGGGTTGTGGGTGATGAAGATGACGCCGAGGCCGCGGTCGCGGGCGGCGGCGATGTACTTCAGCACGACACCGGACTGCTTGACGCCGAGCGCCGCGGTGGGCTCGTCGAGGATGAGGACGCGGGCGCCGAAGTAGACGGCGCGGGCGATGGCGACGCACTGGCGCTGGCCGCCGGAGAGCGTGCCGATGGGCTGCTCGAGGTCGTCGAGGACGATGCCCATGTTGCGCAGCTCCTCGTCGGCGGTCTTCTTCATCCGCTCGATGTCGAGGCGGCGCAGGGGCCAGGGGCCCTTGGTCATCTCCGAGCCGAGGAAGAAGTTGCGCCACACCGGCATCAGGGGGACGACGGCGAGGTCCTGGTAGACGGTGGCGATGCCCTTGTCGAGGGCCTCGCGCGGGGTGGAGAAGCGCACCGGTTCGCCGTCGACGAGGAACTCGCCCTCGGTGTGCTGGTGCAGCCCCGAGATGATCTTGATGAGGGTGGATTTGCCGGCGCCGTTGTCGCCGAGCACGCAGGTCACCCGGCCGGGGTGGACCTCCAGGTCGACTCCGTGCAGAGCACGGATGTTGCCGTAGGACTTGCCCGCGCCGCGCAGTTCGACCAGGGGGCGGTCGCCGTTCGCCGCGGTGTCCTTCGCGGTGGTCCCGTGGGTGCCGGTGGTCTTGTCGGTCATTGCGGTCACCTCCGGGTCGCCGTGCGCTGGACCCACAGATTGATGAGGACGGCGCCGAGCAGCATCACGCCGAGGAAGGCCTTGAACCAGTCGGGGTTCCAGCCGGCGTAGACGATGCCCTGCTGCACCATGCCGAACATGAAGGCGCCGAAGACCGGGCCGATCGCCGAGCCGGCGCCGCCGGTGAGCAGACAGCCGCCGATGACGGCCGCGGCGATGTAGATCAGCTCCTGGCCGACGCCCTCGCCGGACTGCACGGTGTTGAAGGAGAACAGGTTGTGCATGCCGACGAACCAGGCGCCGAAGCCGACGAGCATGAACAGCGAGATCTTGGTGAAGGTGACGGGGACACCGACCGCGCGGGCGCTCTCCTTGTTGCCGCCGACGGCGAAGATCCAGTTGCCGTACTTGGTGCGCAGCAGCACCCAGGTGGCCAGGGCGGCGAACACCAGCCACCACACGACGGTGATCTTCACCTGGACGCCGGCGACGTCGAAGGTGGAGGCGAAGATCGTCTTGGCCTGCTCGAAGCCGTCCATGTCGCTGATGGAGTTGGTGGCGACGTTGCCGGTGACCAGCTTGGTCACCGCGAGGTTGACGCCCTGCAGGATCAGGAAGGTGCCGAGGGTGACGAGGAAGCTGGGCAGCCCCGTCTTGATCAGCATCCAGCCGTTGAACAGCCCGATGCCGAGGGAGACGGCGAGGGCGACGATCACGCCCATCCAGACGTTCAGGGTGAGCTGGTAGCTGAGCATGCTGGCGGTCAGCGCCGAGGTGATCACCGCGACACCGGCCGACAGGTCGAACTCTCCGCCGATCATCAGCAGGGCCACGGGCAGCGCCATGATCCCGATGGTCGACGACTGGTACAGGATGTTGGCGATCGAGCTGCCGTCGCGCACGGGCGGCGCGGCGAACAGGAAGAAGATCAGTACGGCGACGGCTCCGAGGAACACCCCGACCTCGGGCCGGGCGAGCAGGCGCAGCGCCAGCGGGCGCCGCGCCGTCCGGCCGTCGGATTCCTCGGGGCCGGGAGCCGGCGGTGTGGTCACCGCCGGCTGGGCCTGCTGGGTCATGCTGATCACCGGGTGCCCTTCGCGGCGAAGTCGGCGACCTTGTCGACGTTGGACTTGTCGACGAACGCCGGGCCGGTCAGCACCGGCTGCTCGCCGCCGCCGCTGTAGTTGCCGTTGTTCTTGTAGAGCCACAGACCGTCGATGGCCAGGTACCCCTGCAGGTAGGGCTGCTGGTCGACGGCGAACGTGATGTCACCGTTCTGGATCGCGCTGGTCAGCTGCTTGTTGAGGTCGAAGGTGGCGACCTTCGCCTTGCTGCCGGCCTCCTCCACGGACTGCACCGCGGTCAGCGCGAAGGGCGCGCCGAGGGTGGCGACGTAGTCGATGGAGGAGTCCTGCTTGAGCTTGGCGGTGATCGTCGACTTCACCGAGGGCATGTCGGTGCCGTTGACGTTGAGGACCTGCAGCTTGCCCTTGAAGGTCTTCTTCACGCCGTCGCAGCGCTGGGTCAGGCCGATGTTGCCCTGCTCCTGGATGACGCAGACGGCGTTCTTGGCGCCGACCTCGTTGAGCTTCTTGCCGAAGGCCTCGCCGGCGACGTTCTCGTCCTGGCCGAAGAACTCCAGCAGGCCGAGGTCCTTCCAGTCGCTGACGCCGGAGTTGAGGCCGACGACGGGGATGCCGGCCTTCTCCGCCTTGGCGATGACGCCCTTGAGCGCGTCGGGCTTGGCGAGGGTGACGGCGATGCCGTCGACCTTCTGGTCGATCGCGTTCTGCACCAGGTTGGCCTGGTTGCCGGCGTTCGGGTCGGCGGAGTAGACGAGCTTGACATTGTCCTTGGCGGCCGCGGCCTCGGCGCCCTTGCGGACGATGTCCCAGAAGGTGTCGCCGGGCGACTGGTGGGTGACGAGAGCGACCGTCATGCGGGGCGTGCTGGCCTTGCCCGCCGAGGCGTCGGCGCCGCCCTCCTCGGCCTTCTTGCCGCCGGAGCTGCTGGAGCAGCCGGCGAGGGTCAGGGCTGCTGCCGCGGCCACCGCGACGAACGGCGCGATTCTGCGGGAGCGGGTGTGAGAAGAGCGGTCCATCTGTCCTGCACCTCACTGTGCTACGCGGGGAAGGGATAACGGGCGGGTCCGGTGGTCCGGACCGGCGCCTTGCGGAGTCCGGATGCATGTACCGGATTCCGGATCGTCTGCCAGGGAGAACGGCTGTCGTGCTGGGACCGGATCCAATCCCCTGGCGAGCCCTCTGTCAATACTTTGTTAAGACATCATTTCACGCGCTAGTCCGAATGTAAGTACAAACTATTGACAGCGCCACCCCCTGAGACCTACACCTTGGAGGCGGCAGGTTCCCGAGAACCACGCCCCCACCGTGGCAGGGCGCCCAGGGACCCGCATCCCCAAGAGCCTCGAGGAGCGTCGCTCAATGGCCGACTCACCACAGTATTTCGACCTGATCACCATGGGACGCATCGGGGTCGATCTCTACCCGCTGCAGACCAGTGTGCCTCTGCCGCAGGTGGAGACGTTCGGCAAGTTCCTGGGCGGCTCCGCCGCCAATGTCGCCGTCGCCGCCGCACGCCTGGGCCGCTCCACCGCGGTGATCACCCGCACCGGCGACGACCCCTTCGGCGTCTATCTGCACCAGGCCCTGAAGGACTTCGGCGTCGACGACCGCTGGGTGACCCCGGTCGCCGACTACCCGACGCCGGTCACCTTCTGCGAGATCTTCCCCCCGGACGACTTCCCGCTGTACTTCTACCGCCGGCCCAAGGCCCCCGACCTGGAGATCCACACCCATGAGCTGGATCTCGAGGCGATCCGGGCGGCGGGCATCTTCTGGATCACCGGCACCGGTCTGAGCGAGGAGCCGAGCCGCTCCGCCACCCTCGACGCGCTCCGGGCCCGCGCCAAGGCGGGCACGACCGTCTTCGACCTCGACTGGCGGCCCATGTTCTGGCGCGACCCCGACCAGGCCCGCCCCTACTACCGCGAGGCCCTGCAGCACGCCACGGTCGCCGTCGGCAACCTCGACGAGTGCGAGATCGCCACCGGTGTCCGCGAGCCCGCCGCCTGCGCCGAGGCGCTGCTGGCGGCCGGCGTGGAGCTGGCGGTCGTCAAACAGGGGCCCAAGGGCGTGCTCGCCGTGCACCGCGACGGCACCCGGGCCGAGGTCCCTCCGGTGCCGGTGGACGTGGTCAACGGCCTCGGCGCGGGCGACGCCTTCGGCGGCTCGCTCTGCCACGGCCTGCTGTCCGGCCGGTCCCTGGAGGAGACCATGCGTCACGCCAACGCCGCCGGTGCCCTCGTCGCCTCCCGCCTCGCCTGCTCGTCCGCCATGCCGACACAGCAGGAGATCACGGACCTTCTCGCCCGGGCCGCCTCGCCGAGCCCGGCGGGCCGGCCGAGCCAGTCCTGAACGGAGCCCTGTCTTGAACCTCAGCATCCCCGACCTCACCACGGTCCGGGCCCGCAACCCCGAGGCCGTCGCCGAGGCCGCCGCCCGCCGGGTGCGCCGCCCGCTGCTCGGCGACAGCGGGCGGCTGATGATCGTGGCCGCCGACCACCCCGCCCGGGGCGCGCTCGGCGTGAACGGCCGGCCGCTGGCCATGGCCAACCGCGCCGACCTGCTGGACCGGCTGTGCCGCGCGCTGTCCCGGCCCGGAGTCGACGGGGTGCTGGCCACCGCCGACATCCTCGAGGACCTGCTGCTGCTCGGGGTACTGGACGACAAGGTCGTCATGGGGTCGATGAACCGGGGCGGCCTGGCGGGCGCCTCCTTCGAGATGGACGACCGCTTCACCGGCCACCGCGCCGAGGACATCGAGCGGCTCGGCTTCGACGCCGGCAAGCTGCTGGTGCGCATCGACTACGACGACCCGGGCTCGCTGACCACCCTGGAGTCCACCGCCCGCGCCATCGACGACATGGCCGCACGCCGGCTGCCGGTGTTCGTCGAGCCGTTCATCTCCCGCCGCGTCGACGGCCGGGTGCGCAACGACCTGTCGGCCGAGGCCGTCACCCGCTCCGTCGCCATCGCCTCCGGCCTCGGCGGCACCTCCGCCTACACCTGGCTGAAGCTGCCCGTCACCGACGACGTCGACGACATGGCGGAGGTGCTGGCCACCTCCACGCTGCCCGTGGTGCTGCTCGGCGGCGAGGTGGGCGACCAGGAGGCGGCGTACGAGCGCTGGGGCAAGGCGCTGCGGCTGCCCACGGTGCGCGGTCTGGTGGTCGGCCGGTCGCTGCTCTACCCGGCGAAGGGCAGTGTGGAAGAGGCGGTGGACACCGCCGTCAGCCTGCTGTGAGACGCCCGTCGTGACGAAAGGGAACCCATGACGTATCACCTTCCCGCGGGCAAGGCGCACGCCGGCCCCTATCTCGTCGACGTCACTCCCGAGTCCGCCGGCTGGGGCTTCTCGAGCCTGCGCGTGCTGGAACTCGCGCCGGGCGGGACGCACACCTTCGACACCGGTGAGAGCGAGTGGATCGTGCTGCCGCTGGCCGGAGGCTGCACCATCGCCTCCGCCGACGACTTCGGCCACGACACCTTCGAGCTGACCGGCCGCACCAGCGTGTTCGACGGGGTGAGCGACTTCGCCTACCTCCCCCGCGACGCCCGCGCCACCATCACCTCCACCGGGGGCGGACGCTTCGCCCTCACCGGCGCCCGCTGCACCCGCCGCCTGCCCGCCCGCTACGGACCCGCGTCCGGCGTCCCCGTGGAGCTGCGCGGCACCGGCAACTGCTCGCGGCAGGTGAACAACTTCGGCGCGGCCGGGGTGTTCGACTGCGACAAGCTGATCGCGGTCGAGGTCCTCACCCCGGGCGGCAACTGGTCCTCGTTCCCGCCGCACAAGCACGACGAGCACCGGCCGGGCGAGGAGTCCGTGCTGGAGGAGATCTACTACTTCGAGTTCGCGCCCCACGAGAACATCCCCGGCCTCGGCTACCAGCGGGTCTCCCCCTCCGGTCCGGGGCGCGAGACGGACGTGCTGGCCGAGGTGCGCGACGGCGACGTCGTGCTCATCCCCGACGGCTGGCACGGGCCGTCCATGGCCGTGCCGGGCCACCACATGTACTACCTCAACGTCATGGCGGGCCCGGAGGCCGAGCGCGCCTGGCTGATCTGCGACCACCCCGACCACGCCTGGATCCGCGACACCTGGCCGGACCAGCCGGTCGACCCCCGACTGCCCCTCTACACCGCACCGGAGAGGTCCCTATGAGCCCCGCAACCCGCCGACTGACGACCGCCCAGGCCCTGGTGCGGTTCCTCGCCGCCCAGTACACCGAGCGCGACGGCGTGCGGCGCAGGCTGATCGCGGGCACCTGGGGCATCTTCGGCCACGGCAATGTGGCCGGCATCGGCCAGGCGCTGGTGGAGTACGGCGACCTCATGCCCTACCACCAGGGCCGCAACGAGCAGGCGATGGTGCACGCGGCCGTGGGCCACGCCCGCCAGCTGAACCGGCTCTCCGCGCAGGCCGTGACCACCTCCATCGGCCCCGGCGCCACCAACCTGGTCACCGGCGCCGCCCTGGCCACCATCAACCGCCTGCCGGTCCTGCTGCTGCCCGGCGACTACTTCGCCTCGCACTCCGCCGACCCGCTGCTGCAGCAGCTGGAGCACCCGGTGGAGGCCGATGTGTCGGTCAACGACACCCTGCGCCCGGTGTCGCGCTACTTCGACCGGATCACCCGCCCCGAGGCGCTGATCCCCTCCGCGCTGAACGCGATGCGGGTGCTGGCCGACCCCGCCGAGACCGGCGCGGTCACCCTGGCGCTGCCGCAGGACGTGCAGGCGGAGGCGTACGACTGGCCGGAGGATTTCTTCGCCGAGCGGGTCTGGCGGGTGCGCCGCCCGGCGCCGGACCCGGTGGAGCTGAGCGCGGCCGTCGCCGCCGTGCGCTCCGCCCGGCGCCCGCTGATCGTGGCCGGCGGCGGGGTGCACCACAGCGAGGCCGAGGAGGCGCTGAAGGCGCTGGTCGACGCCACCGGCATCCCGGTCGCCTCCACCCAGGCAGGCAAGGGCTCCCTGCGCCACGACCACCCCGCCGACCTCGGCGGCATCGGGCACACCGGCACCGCGGTCAGCGACGACCTGGCCCGCACCGCCGACCTGGTGATCGGCGTCGGCACCCGCTACACCGACTTCACCACCGCCTCCGGCACCCTCTTCCAGAACCCTGACGTCCGCTTCCTCAACCTCAACATCACCGGCTTCGACGCGCACAAGCTGTCCGCCCGCACCCTGGTCTGCGACGCCCGCACCGGCCTTGAGCAGCTGACCCGGGAGCTGGCCGGACACCGGGTGGACGCGGACTACGAGGCCGAGTACCGGGCCGGCAAGGAGCGCTGGGAGCGCGTCGTCGAGGACGCCTACCGCGCGCCGGACGAGAACGCCGTGCCGACGCAGACGCAGGTGCTGGGCGCGCTGGACGGGGTCGTCGGCGACGAGGACGTGGTGATCAACGCGGCCGGCTCGCTCCCCGGCGACCTGCACAAGCTGTGGCGCTCGCGCAGCCCCCGCCAGTACCACCTGGAGTACGGCTACTCCTGCATGGGCTACGAGATCCCGGCCGCCATCGGCGTGCAGCAGGCCGCGCCCGGCACCCCCGTGTGGGCGCTGGTCGGCGACGGCACGTATCTGATGATGCCGACGGAGATCGTCACCGCGGTCCAGGAGCGCCTGCCGATCAAGATGGTCCTGATCCAGAACCACGGCTACGCCTCCATCGGCGGCCTGTCCGAGTCGGTGGGCGGCGAACGCTTCGGCACCGCCTACCGCCACCGCGCCGCCGACGGCACCTTCACCGGCGCCCCGCTGCCGGTGGACCTCGCCGCCAACGCGGGCAGCCTGGGCATGGACGTGCTGCGCGCCAAGACCGTGCGGGAGCTGCGGCACGCGCTGGCCGAGGCGCGCTCCTCGGACCGCCCGACCTGCGTGTACGTGGAGACCGACCCGGCGCCGACCGCTCCCCCGGCCGAGGCGTGGTGGGACGTGCCGGTCGCCGAGGTGGCCTCCCGCGAGCCGGCCGTCCAGGCCCGCGAGCGGTACGAGGAGCAGGTCGCCGCACGCCGCCGCCATCTGTCGGCCTGACCGTGACCGCACGACCGAGGGGAGGCACGTCCATGGCGAGGACCGGCGGACCGGCCCGCGAAGGAGCCGCGACGGCGCTGGGCCGGCTGGACCTCGCCGTGGACCGCGGCAGCCCGGTGCCGCTCTACCACCAGCTCGCCCAGCAGCTGGAGGCGGCGATCGAACGGGGCAGGCTGGCGCCGGGCGACCTGCTGGGCAACGAGGTCGACCTGTCGGTGCGGCTGGGCCTGTCCCGGCCGACCGTGCGCCAGGCGATCCAGTCGCTGGTCGACAAGGGCCTGCTGGTGCGCCGCCGCGGGGTCGGCACCCAGGTGGTGCACAGCAAGGTCCGGCGCCCGCTGAAGCTGAGCAGCCTCTACGACGACCTGGAGGCGGCGGGGCAGGCGCCCACCACCGAGGTGGTGCGCAACGAACCGGTGCCGGCCTCACCGGAGGTGGCCGCCGCCCTGGGGGTGGCCGAGCACAGCGAGGTGATCCTGCTGGAACGGCTGCGGCGCACCCACGGCCAGCCGGTCGCCCTGCTGTGCAACTACCTCCCGCCGGGCCTGCTGGAGCTGGACGACGCCCGGCTGGCGACGACCGGCCTGTACCGCATGATGCGCGCGGCCGGCCTCACCCTGCACAGCGCCCGCCAGACGGTGGGCGCCCGCTCGGCCACCGCGGCGGAGGCCGCCCGCCTGGACGAGCAGGAGGGCGCCGCCCTGCTCACCATGCAGCGCACCGCCTACGACGACACCGGCCGCCCGGTGGAGTACGGCACCCATCTGTACCGGGCGTCGCGCTACGCCTTCGACTTCCAGCTGCTGGTCCGGGGGTGAGGGCCGTTCACCGGCCGAGGGCGGCGCTGAACGGTGTCTGGGGCCGGTGGAGCCGCTCGCCGTCCACGACGAGATCGACCACTTCGTTGTAGAAGGCGAGCCGGTCCTTGATCACGGCCACGGAGGGCAGCGGGTCGGGGTAGCTCCACAGGACGTTCGGCGGCACCTCGGCCTCGCCCCGGTACGACCAGTAGCAGGCGGTGCCCTTGTAGGGGCACCGGCTGCTGTGGTCGGTGGGCTCGAACAGCTCCAGGCGCACGTCCTGGGGCGGGAGGTAGTAGCGGGGCGGCAGGGACGTCTCGAACAGCACCACGGGTTCGCGCGTGTCGGCGACCACGGTGCCGTCGATCTCCACGACCACATGCCGCCTGCTGGGCAGCGCGTCCACCCGGCTGTGCGGGTCCCGGGGGTGGACGAAGACCTCCTCGTCCTCCTCGTACCAGTGGTCCAGTCCCCGGTCGGGGCGCAGGAACCACTCGAAGGCGATGTGGCCGGCGAGGTCCTCGGCGGGGAACACCCAGGCCGCGTTCGGACGCACCTCACCGTCGGCCACGAGGTCGTAGAACACCCGGGAGCCGGTGTGCAGTCCGGTGCGCGGCTTCTCGGCCGGGCGCAGCAGATCGGTGCGCACGTCCTCGCGCGGGAAGGCGTACTGCGGCACGGGCAGGCCCGGCTCCCAGACGAGCACGGGGCGGCGGCTGTCGACGACGGTGATGTCGCCCTTGCGGCCCCGGACCCAGCGCTCGGAGGGCTCCCACAGCAGGCCCTCGGGGGTGGCGCGCAGGGCTCGGGCGCCGGGGTGGGTGGTCATGGGACGGCTCCCTTCCGGACGGGTCCGGGTACCTCTCCACGGTCCCACTCCCGGGCCGGACGGCACAGCGGGTGCGGGCGTGCGGTGCGTCAGCCGTCACGGCGGGCGAACGGGCCCTCCAGGGCCGCCCACTGGATCAGCATGATGGTCTTCGCGTCGTTGATCTCACCGGTTCTGATCATCTCGAGGGCGCGCCGGAAGGGCAGTTCGAGGATCTCGATGTCCTCGCCCTCCTCGCCGAGTCCCCCGCCCTCGTGGGTGCGGGTCGAGGGCCCGTACTCGGCGGCGTAGAAGCTGACCCGCTCGGTGACCGAGCCGGGGCTCATGTAGACGTCGAAGACGTGCTGGACGGGACCGATGGTGTGCCCGGTCTCCTCCACCACCTCGCGCCGCACCGCGATCTCCGGGTGCTCGTCCTCGTCGTCCAGCACCCCGCCGGGCGTCTCGATCAGCATGCCGTCGGGGTGTCCGTTGACGTACACCGGGAAGCGGAACTGGCGGGTGAGCAGCACCGTCTCGCGTTCGGTGTCGTAGAGGAGCATGGTGGCGCCGTTGCCCCGGTCGTGCGTCTCGCGCTCCTGGGTGCTCCAGGTGCCGTCGGCGTGCTGGAAGTCGAAGACGGTGGTCCGCTCCACGTACCAGTGGCTGGACAGCAGTTTCACGTCCCGGACCTTGACCCGGGGGTTGCCGGTGAGGTCCCGCCCCGTCCGGTCCAGTCCGGTACGGCCCCGGCGGTCGGGGGTGTCGATCCCGGCGGTCATGTCCGCTGCTCCCCTCCTGTGTGCACGCGCGGAGGCGTCCTGTGCACGCGCCAGACGCGCGAGAACGCGCGAAGGCCCCGCAGGCAGAAGCCCGCGGGGCCTTTCACACCGTCGGGACGACAGGATTTGAACCTGCGACCCCTTGACCCCCAGTCAAGTGCGCTACCAAGCTGCGCCACGTCCCGGTGCTCTCCCACGCGGTGACCCGCGTGATCGCGCGAAGGTCACTTTACCGCACGCCCCCGGCCGCGCCGAAGCGGGCCCGGCCGCGCGACAATCGGCCCCATGGGCAGCTCCATGGGCAGCGAGGACGGCACACCGGCACGCCCGGCCCCGGAACGGGCCGCTCCGGCAGGCACGGCACCGGTCGCCCGGGACCGGGACAGTGAGGGGCGGGCGCGCAACGCCCGGCCGCGGGACGGGCTGGGCCGGCCCCTGCCGTACGGGGCGCAGGGGGTGCCCCGGCAGCCCGAGGGAGTGGTGCGGCGGCCGGAGGAGAGCGTGGCCGAGGCGCAGCGCCTGCTGGACGAGGGCAAGCCGTTCCACGCGCACGAGGTGTTCGAGGACGCCTGGAAGTCGGGGCCGGATGAGGAGCGCGAGCTGTGGCGGGGACTCGCCCAGCTGTCGGTGGGCCTCACGCATGCCGCCCGCGGGAACGCCACGGGCGGGGCCCGGCTGCTGCGGCGGGGCGCCGGTGCGGTCGAGGAGTGGGCGCGGGGCGCGGGCGGGCGTCCGTACGGCATGGATCTGCCGGGGGTGGTCGCCTGGGCGCGTGCGCTGGCGGCGGAGGTGGAGCGCGGGGAGGCCGGCGGCCCGGTGGACGCGGCGGCACGAGCGCCCCGGCTCACCGGCGGGTCGTAGCCCCGGCCGACCGGCGGGTCGTAGCCCCGGCTGACGGGCGGGTGGTAGCCCCGGCCGACCGGCGGGTCATGGGGGTGCGGCAGACTCGGGGCGTGCGAACCATTCATGTCATCGGCATCGGCGCGGGCGACCCCGATCAGCTGACCCTCCAGGCGGTCAAGGCGCTGCGGGACACCGACGTGTTCTTCATCCTCGACAAGGGCGAGGTGAAGTCCGACCTCACCCGGCTGCGCCGGGACATGCTGGAGGCGCACGCACCGGAGGGGACGTACCGCATCGTCGAGGCGCGGGACCCGGAGCGGGACCGCTCGGCCGGCGGCGCGGCCTACTCCCCCGCGGTGGGCGACTGGCGCAGCGCCCGCGCGGACATCTACGAGCAGCTGATCGCCGGGGAGCTGGGCGAGGACGAGACCGGCGCCTTCCTGGTCTGGGGGGACCCGTCGCTGTACGACAGCACGCTGGGGATCCTCCAGGAGGTGCTGGAGCGGGGGAAGGTCGCCTTCGAGTACGACGTGGTGCCGGGCATCAGCAGCGTCTCGGCGCTGGTGGCCCGGCACCGTACGGGCCTGAACCGGGTCGCGCGCCCGGTGCAGATCACCACGGGCCGCCGGCTGGCCGAGGGCTTCCCGGAGGGCGTGGACGACGTGGTGGTCATGCTCGACGCCCACCAGGCGTTCCGGCGGTACGCCGATCAGGACATCGACATCTACTGGGGCGCCTACATCGGCACCCCGGACGAGATCCTGGTCTCCGGTCCGCTGGCCGAGACCGCCGAGCGGATCGAGCGGCTGCGGGCCGAGGCCCGTGAGCGCAAGGGCTGGATCATGGACACGTATCTGCTGCGCCGCCGGACGGCGGAGGAGTAGCGGGCCCGGCCGGCCTGGGAGCCTCAGCCCTCCGTCAGGACCGACCGCAGGTGGTCCAGGGCGGTGGCGACGTCCGGGACCGCCGTCACCCCCTGCGGCAGGGGCGGGCGGCGGACCAGCACCACCGGCAGCCCGAGTTCGCGGGCGGCGGTGAGTTTGGCGGAGGTGGCCTCGCCGCCGCTGTCCTTGGTGACCAGCACGTCGATGCGGTGCTCGCGCAGCAGGGCGGTCTCGTCGGCGAGGGTGAACGGGCCGCGGGCGGTCAGGGTGTGCGTGTGCGGCGGCACGGGGGGCTCCGGGGGCTCCACCGACCGTACGAGGAAGTGCAGTTCGGTCAGGTGGGCGAAGGCGGCGAGGCCGAGCCGTCCGGTGGTGAGGAACACCCGCCGCCCGAGCCGGGGCAGCAGGTCCGCGGCGTCGTCCAGTGAGGGGACGGGGTGCCAGCGGTCGCCGGGGCCGGGACGCCAGCCCGGCCGGCGCAGCACCACCAGGGGCACCCCGGTCAGTGCGGCGGCCCGCGCCGCGTGGCCGGTGATGGCCGCGGCGAAGGGATGCGTGGCGTCGAGCACCGCGCGCACCTCCTGCTCGCTCAGCCATGCGGCCAGCCCCGGTACGCCGCCGAATCCGCCCACCCGCACCTCACCGGGGAGGGCGCGCGGCCGGGTCACGCGTCCGGCGAGCGAGGTGGTGACCCTGATTCCGGGGCGGGAGGCCAGCGCGGCCGCGAGTGCGCGGGCCTCACCGGTGCCGCCGAGGACCAGGACATGGGCAGACATGAGGGTGAGCGTAGAGGGCAAGCGGCGGTTGGCGTCGGGCCGGGTGCGGGCCGGTGCGGCCTACGATGGCGCCGGCGACTGGAGGAGTCATGGCCGTGGACCTGAGCAGGCGGGCCTACCGCGTCCAGCGATGGGCCGCCCGCGCGGCGCTGGCCTCGGCCACGGCCGCCGTGCTGATCCCCCTGGTGTACGGCGGGTGGCGCGGTCTGCTGCTGCTGATCTGCGGGGTCGCCGCGCTGGGGGTGAGCGCGGCCGCGGTGTGGTGGACACTGACCCTGCGCGGGCCGCTCAGGTGGCTGGCGGCGCTGGTCGCCGTCTGTGTGCCGGCGGCCGTGGTCGCGCTGTTCGCCGCCGCCCTGTTCTGGGCGCTGCTGGTGTCGCTGGCGCTGTGGGGAGTCGCGGTGTGGAGCGGCCGCTTCGCGCTCCGCGGCACGGAGGGCACCGGGCGCTCGGCTCGGGAGCGGCGCGCACCGCCGCCCAGGCGCCCGGTGCTGATCATGAATCCGCGGTCGGGCGGCGGCAAGGTGGGCCGCTTCGGGCTGCGGGAGAAGGCCGAGCGGCTGGGTGCCCGGGTGGTGCTCCTGGACCCGGAGAAGGACGACGTCACCGAGCTGGCGCGGGCCGCCGTCGCGGACGGCGCGGATCTGCTGGGCGCTGCCGGCGGTGACGGCACCCAGGCGCTGGTCGCGGCCGTCGCCGCCGAGCACGATGTGCCGTTCCTGGTGATCAGCGCCGGCACCCGCAACCATTTCGCCCTGGACCTGGGCCTGGACCGCGGCGACCCGGCCTCCTGCCTGGACGCGCTCCACGACGGGGTGGAGCTGCGGGTCGACCTGGGCTTCGCGGCGGACCGGCCGTTCGTCAACAACGCCTCCTTCGGCGCGTACGCGGCCCTGGTGCAGAGCCCCGCCTACCGCGACGACAAGATCGGCACCAGCCTGGAGATGCTGCCCGATCTGCTCACCGGCCAGCAGGGGCCCCGGCTGACGGCCCGCGCCGGCGACACGGTGATCCACGCTCCGCAGGCCGTGCTGGTCAGCAACAACCCGTACCGCACCGACGACCCCTTCGGCCTCGGCCGGCGCGACCGGCTCGACACGGGGGTGCTCGGGGTCCTCGGGGTGAAGCTGGAGGGCGCGGTCGACTTCGCCGCGCTGCTGTTCGGGCCCGAGCCGAGCGGGCTCACCAAGACCACCGCGCGGGAGGTGGTCGTCGAGGGCGACCGCGAGGAGATCGAGGTCGGTCTGGACGGGGAGGCCCTGGTCCTGCCGGCGCCGGTGGTGTGCCGGATCGCGCCGGGCGCGCTGCGGGTCCGGGTCCCGCGCAAGCGGCCCGGCGCCACCCGCCCCACGGGGCTGAACTGGCGCCGGCTGCGCAAGCTGGCGGCGACGGTGGGCCGCACGGCCGCGCCGCACCGGCGTCACCGGGAGCCCGGGCCGACTGGGCCGAGCGGGCCGAGCGGACCGAGCGGATCGAGCGGGCCGAGCGGACCGAGCGGACCGAGCGGACCGAGCGGACCGAGCGGACCGAGCGGGCCGAGCGGATCGAGCGGATGGAACGGACCGTCCGGCGGCATCGGACCCGCGGGTTCCTCCGATCGGGCCGGCTGACGGGCGGCGGCTCAGCGCAGCAGCAGCTGCAGTCCGCCCACCACCGTCGCCGCGATCACCAGCTGCTCGAACAGCCGCTGATCGATCCGGTCCACGGCCCATGTGCCGATCAGCGCGCCGGGCACCACGAACAGCACCAGCACCGCGTCCAGCAGCAGCGACCCGGCGTCGATCAGCCCCAGTCCCGCGCTGAACGGCACCTTGGACGTGTTGACGATCAGGAAGAAGAAGGCCGAGGTGCCCAGGAAGCCCAGCTTCCGGAAGCCCGCGGAGAGCAGATACATCGACATCACCGGGCCGCCCGCGTTGGCGACCATGGTGGTGAAGCCGCCGAGGACGCCGTAGGAGCGGGCCTTGATCCGGCCCGCCCGGGTGGTGACCGCCTCCGGTTCCTCCTCGCGCTCGGCGCGGCGCCGCCGCCACACCGTCACCCCCGCCATCAGCAGCAGGATCGCCCCGATCGACATGCGGACCGCCTGGTCGTCGGCCCAGGTGAGGAAGACGGTGCCGACCACGACACCGGCCGCGACGGCCGGGAACAGCCGCCACAGCGTGGGCCAGTGGGCGTGCCGGCGGTAGGTGAGCACGGCGAGCACATCACCGGCGATCAGGATGGGCAGCAGCACACCGGTGGAGGCCCGGGCGGGCAGCACCGCGGCGAAGACGGCGAGGCTGACGGTGTTGGCCCCGCTGACGGCCGTCTTGGAGAAGCCGACCAGGCAGGCGGCGAAGGCCAGTGCGGCGAACTCCCACCCGGTGAGCTGCGTGATCGTGTCCATGCGAGGCTGATGTTATGTCCTGACAAGCAGCCCCCGGAAGAACCGTCTCAGGGACCGGGCCGGCGCCCGCCCCTGACGTCGGGCGCCCCGGCGTCAGGGGCCGTCGACATCAGGCGCCCCCGGTGTCACGGGCCGTCGGCATCAGGCGCCTCCGGCGTCAGGGGCCGTCGGCATCAGGCGCCTCCGGCGTCAGGGGCCGTCGGCATCAGGCGCCTCCGGCGTCAGGGGCCGTCGGCATCGGGCGCCCCGGGTACGAGGCGCCCGCCCGCGGGCTTCCGGCGTCAGTGGCGCTCGACCAGCACCGCGCTGCCCTGCCCGACACCGACGCACATCGTCGCCAGCCCCCGCTCCGCCCCGGTGCGCCGCATCCGGTGCAGCAGGGTCGTCAGGATGCGCGCGCCGGAGCAGCCGAGGGGGTGGCCGAGGGCGATGGCGCCGCCGGTCGGGTTGACCAGCTCGGGGTCGATGCCGAGCTGGTCCACGCAGGCGAGCGCCTGTGCGGCGAAGGCCTCGTTGAACTCGGCCTCCTGGATGTCGCCGATGGTCCAGCCGGCACGGGCCAGCACCTTGCGGGTGGCGGGGACGGGCCCGATGCCCATGACGTCCGGGTGGACGCCCGCCGAGGCACCGGCGACATAGCGGCCGAGGGACTCCAGGCCCAGGTCGTTCAGCGCCTCCTCGCTGACCAGGAGCAGTCCGGCCGCCCCGTCGTTCATCGGGGAGGCGTTGCCCGCCGTGACGGAGCCGCCCTGGCGGAACACCGGCTTCAGCCGGGCCAGCTTCTCCAGCGAGGTGTCCTCGCGGATGCACTCGTCGGCGTCCACGACCACCCCGTCGGGGCGCTCGACGGGCAGCAGCTCGTCGTCGAAGACGCCGTTCTTGCGGGCCTCGGCCGCCCGCTGGTGGCTGCGCAGCGCGAACTCGTCCTGCCGCTCACGGGAGATGCCGTAGCGCTCGGCAACCTCCTCGGCGGTCTCACCCATGGACAGCAGCCCGTGCAGTTCCTTCATCGCCGGGTTGACCAGCCGCCAGCCGAGCCGGGTGTCGAAGGTCTCCATGCGCGGCGGCAGGGCCTCGTCCGGGCGGGGCAGGACGAAGGGGGCGCGGCTCATCGACTCGGAGCCGCCCGCGATCACGATGTCGGCCTCGCCCGCGGCGATGGTGCGGGCGGCGGTGGTGACGGCCTCGAGACCGGAGGCGCACAGCCGGTTGACGGTGGCGCCGGGCACGGACTCGGGGAGCCCGGCGAGCAGCGCCGCCATGCGGGCCACGTTGCGGTTGTCCTCGCCCGCCTGGTTGGCGGCGCCCCAGTAGACGTCGTCCACACGGGCCGGGTCCAGCGCGGGCACCTCGGCGATCAGACCTCGGATGACGGCGGCGGCCAGGTCGTCCGGACGGACCGGGGAGAGGGCTCCGCGCAGCTTGCCGATGGGGGTGCGGCGGGCGGCCGCGAAGTGGACGGGACGCACGAGGAGGACTCCTGACGGAAACAGAGGGCTGTGCCGTGTCCGGTGTCTTCTTAATTAGCACCGCTAGTTTCGAACTATAGACCGCGGGGCGGCCGGCTGGGAAGATCCTCAGGACGTGACGGCCTCACACCGGACGATCTGGAGGATCCATGCCCCAGGCCCGTGCCTACCACCTCACCGGCACCCGCGGCACGCTGGCGGTCCGCGAGTGGTCCGGCGACCGTCCCCGGTACCTGGCGCTGGTGGTGCACGGGTACGGCGAGCACATCGGCCGGTACGTCCCGCTCGCCGAGCTCCTCGTCCGGCACGGCGCCCTGGTCGCCGGGCCCGATCACATGGGGCACGGCGAGTCGGCGGGCGAGCGGGTGCTGATCGAGGACTTCGAGGAGGTGGTCACCGATGTGCACGCCGTCGCCCGGCGGCTGCACGAGGACCGCCCCGGTCTGCCGCTGGTGGTGATCGGCCACTCCATGGGCGGGCTGATCGCGGCCCGGTACGCCCAGCGGTACGGCGAGTCGCTCGCCGCCCTGGTGCTCTCGGCGCCGGTGATCGGCGACTGGGAGCTGCCGCGCCGGCTGCTCGCCCTGGACGAGATCCCCGACACGCCGATCAGCCCGGCGGCGCTCTCCCGCGACCCGGCGGTCGGCGCGGCGTACGCGGCCGACCCGCTGGTCTGGCACGGCCCGATGAAGCGTCCGACGGTCGAGGCGTTCGCCCGCACGCTGGACACCGTGACCGAGGAGGGCGACGTCGGCCCGCTCCCGTTGCTGTGGCTGCACGGCGACGACGACCGGCTGGTGCCGCTGCCCGGCAGCCGCATCGGCGTGGAGCAGCTGAGCGGCGGAAAGCTGACCGAGCGGGTGTTCCCCGGCGCCCGGCACGAGGTCTTCAACGAGACCTGCAAGGCGGAGGCTTACGAGACGCTGACGCGCTTCCTGGACGGCGTTCTCGCAGGCTGAGCCGCTGCCACGCGCCGGCCGTCCGGTTTGTGACCGCCGGTCCGGGGCACCCGCACAGCCCGGATGGACGAGTCGAGGACCACTGACTGATGACTGTTGTGCGCAGCACCCTGCCCGAGGAAGCCCGACGGGTCTCCTGCGAGGCTCTCCAGGACACCCTGGTGGATCTTCTCGGTCTGTCGCTGATCGGCAAGCAGGCCCACTGGAACGTCGTGGGCCCGCGGTTCCGCTCGGTCCACTTCCAGCTGGACGAGGTCGTCACCGCCGCGCGCACCCACGCCGACACGGTGGCGGAGCGGGCCGCCGCGCTGGGCGTGCCGCCGGACGGCCGCCCGGAGACCATCGCCAAGGTGTTCGCCCTGCCCGCGCCCGACGAGGGCTTGCTGCGCGACACCGAGGCCGTGCGGGTGATGACGGACGCCCTCGGCACGGCCGTAGCCCGCCTGCGCGAGCGCATCGACGCCACCGAGAAGGCCGACCTGGTCACCCAGGACCTGCTGATCTCCATCACCGCCGACCTGGAGAAGCAGCGGTGGATGTTCGAGGCGGACAACGGCCCGGACGGCACCTGACCGCGGCGCACAGGCACCGACGCAGGCACCGCACGCACGGAAGGAGCCCTCGATGGCCGACGCCCTCGAACTCGACGCGCTGTGGGAGGAGTTCCACCGCGTGGTGAACATGACGTCGTCGGAGCTCGCGGCCTGGCTGCACGTGTCCGAGGCCGGCGAGCACACCGAAGCGCTGCCGGAGGGCGAGGCCACCGGGCTGCGGGTCCTGGCCGTCCTGCAGAAGCGGCGCACCGACCTCACCGAGGACGACCTCGAGGTGATGTGGGAGGTCGTGGACGCCGTGGACGCGCAGCGCGGCCCCGGGCACGGGCCGGCCGCCGAGGACACGGCCCGCCGGCACCGCCTGATGTCGCTCGGCCACGACCCGCTGCGGGCGTGAGCACGAACGGCCGGGACGAGCGCGTCGTGCGGGCGCTCGTCCCGGCGCCACCCAATTCGGCCACCCGGCAGTCCTGTTGACCAGGCCCCGCTCCTCCCCCTCCGTTCCCGGGACAATGTGATCATCGCGCGGCACAATGGCCGCAGGGCCGGTCGCGGCCGTACGGGTGAGGGAGAGGAAGAGACGTGAGTGGGAGCCACACCCCGCCGAGCGGGTCGGCCAGGCTGAACACCGGTGTGGCGCACAACGCGCGCGTGTGGAACTACTGGATCGGCGGCAAGGACAACTACGAGGTCGACCAGAAGGTCGGCGACCACGTCGCCTCCATCAACCCGATCATCCGGGACATCGCCCGGGCGGACCGGGAGTTCCTGGGCCGGGCCGTGACCTACCTGGCCGCGGAGCGCGGAGTGCGGCAGTTCCTCGACATCGGCACCGGACTGCCGGCCGCGGACAACACCCATGAGATCGCCCAGCGGATCGCGCCCGACGCCCGGATCGTCTACGTCGACAACGACCCGATCGTGCTGGCGCACGCCCGCACCCTGCTCACCGGCACCCGCGACGGCGCCACCGACTACATCGACGCCGATGTGCACGACCCCGACGCGATCCTGAGGCGCGCCGCGAACACCCTCGACCTCGACCGTCCGGTCGCGGTGATGATGCTGGGCATCCTCAACTTCGTCCTCGACACCGCCGAGGCCCGTGACATCGTGCGCCGGGTCATGGCCGCGGTGCCCTCCGGCAGCTTCCTGGTGCTCACCCACCCGACCTTCGACCCCGAGGTCGGCGGTGAACTCCAGGTCCCCGCGATGGAGTTCTGGAACAAGAACGCCACTCCCCCGATCACCGCCCGCAGCGGCACCGAGATCGCCGCCTTCTTCGAGGGCCTGGAACTGGTGGAGCCGGGCCTGGTGTCCTGCTCCCGGTGGCGTGCCGCCTCCGGCTCGGCCGTCGTGGTACCGCAGTACGGGGCGGTGGGCGTGAAACCCTGACCCCACTCCGGCCGGGTCCGCGCCCCGCACGGGCCCGGGCACCGGCCGGCCGCCGGGTGTACGACCGGCTTCACCGCAGTCCCGCACCGTCGAAAGTATGATCAAGCAATGTCTGACATGACCGAGACCACGCCCGGCTGGCTGACCTCCGACGAGCTGGAGTCGGCCCGCGCCCGCATGCCGATCCTGTACGTCGAGGCCGTTCCGGTGCGGGTGGACGACAGCGGCGAAGTCACCAGCGTCGGGCTGCTGCTGCGCATCGGCCCCGACGGAACGGTCAGCCGGACGCTCGTCTCCGGCCGCGTCCTGCACCACGAGCGGGTGCGCGACGCCCTGCTGCGGCATCTGGAGAAGGACCTGGGCCCGGTGGCGCTGCCCCGCGTGCCGGCCTCGCTCCAGCCGTTCACGGTCGCGGAGTACTTCCCCACGCTGGGCGTCACCCCGTTCCACGACCCGCGCCAGCACGCGGTGTCGCTGGCCTACATCGTGCCGGTGACGGGCGACTGCCGGCCCCGGCAGGACGCGCTGGACCTGGTGTGGTTCAGCCCGCAGGAGGCCGTGTCGGAGGCGGTGCAGAGCGAGATGCCGGGCGGGCACGGGGTGCTGCTGAAGCAGGCACTGGCGCACGCGGGCTGCGCGATCTGACCACGGCCCGCGCCCGGCTCAGGTTCCGGTCTTCTCCGGGTGCGTGAGGTTGGTGCCGGTGGCCGGGTCGAAGACATGCGCCTTGCTCATGTCCACCCGCAGCTCGATCGGCGCGCCCTCGCGGGCCCGGGTGCTGGCGTTCAGCCGCGCCACGACCTGCTGTGCGCCCCCGGCGCCGGTGTCGCGGGCACCCGATTCGGTGGCCAGTTCGTCCAGCTCGGCGGTGCTCACCGGTCCGCCCTCGGCGCTGAAGTAGACGTACGCGTCCGAGCCCAGCGACTCCAGCACGTCCACGGTGGCGGTGACGGTGGGGCCGCCCGTGTCCGGGGCGAGGGCGATGTCCTCGAAGGCCTCGGGACGCAGCCCCAGGATCACCTCGCGGGGCGCCTTCTGCCGCTCCAGCGCCTGCCGCGCGGCGTCCGGCAGCGGCAACTCGCCGAGCGGTGTGCGCAGCCGGCCCGCCTCCAGGGTGGCGTGCACGAAGTTCATCGCCGGGGAGCCGATGAAGCCGGCCACGAACAGGTTGCGCGGGTGGTCGTAGAGCTCGGCGGGGGTGCCGACCTGCTGGACCACGCCCTGCCGCATCACGACGACGCGGTCGCCGAGGGTCATCGCCTCGGTCTGGTCGTGGGTGACGTACACGGTGGTGGTGCCCAGGCGCCGCTGCAGCCGGGAGATCTGGGTGCGCATCTGCACCCTGAGCTTGGCGTCCAGGTTGGACAGCGGCTCGTCCATCAGGAACGCCTTGGGGTCGCGCACGATGGCCCGGCCCATGGCGACCCGCTGGCGCTGGCCGCCGGAGAGGTTCGAGGGCTTGCGGTCCAGGAAGTCGGTGAGGTCGAGGATCCGCGCGGCCTCCTCCACCTTGGCGTCGATGGTCGCCTTGTCGACCTTGGCCAGGCGCAGCGGGAAGCCCATGTTCTCCCGCACGCTCATGTGCGGGTAGAGGGCGTAGCTCTGGAACACCATGGCGACGTCGCGTTCCTTGGGCGGGAGGTCGTTGACGACCCGGCCGTCGATGCGCAGCGTGCCCTCGGTGATGTCCTCAAGGCCGGCGATCATGTTGAGCGTGGTGGACTTGCCGCAGCCGGACGGGCCGACCAGGATCACGAACTCGCCGTCGGCGATGTCCAGGTCCACTCCCTGCACGGCGAGGGACCCGTCGGGGTAACGCTTGCTGACTCCCTCGAGGACGATCTCGGCCATGGGGGGCGCCTCCTTGCCTTCGGACTCATCCCTTGACCGCGCCGGACGTGAGGCCGGCGACGATCCGCCGCTGGAAGAGCAGGACGAACACGATGATCGGGATGGTGATCACCACGGCGGCGGCGGCGATCGACCCGGTGGGTTGCTGGAACTGGGAGCTGCCGGTGAAGAACGCGATCGCGGCCGGCACCGTCCGGGCGGACTCGGTGGAGGTCAGCGAGATCGCGAAGAGGAAGTCGTTCCAGCAGAAGATGAACACGAGGATGGCGGTGGTGAACACGCCGGGTGCCGCGAGCGGCACGATGACCAGGCGGAACGCCTGCGCGGCCGTCGCCCCGTCGACCTTGGCCGCCTTCTCCAGGTCCCAGGGGATCTCCCGGAAGAACGCCGACAGGGTGTAGATCGCCAGCGGCAGCGAGAAGGTCATGTACGGGATGATCAGGCCGGGCCAGGTGTCGAAGATGCCGATGATGCGCTCGATGTTGAACAGCGGCGACACCAGGGAGATCGGCGGGAACATGGCGATGAGCAGCGACATGCCGATCAGCAGCTTCTTGCCGGGGAACCTCAGCCGGGCGACCGCGTAGGCGGCCATGGTGCCGAGGATGACCGCGATCACGGTGGCGATCAGGGCGATGCCGATGGAGTTGATCAGGGCGCGGGTGAACTCGGACGTGTCGAAGATGCCCTTGTAGTTCTCCAGGGTCCAGTCGGTGGGGACGTAGCTGCCGTCGGTGAGGGTGCTGGGGTCCTTGAACGACAGCGCGGCGATCCACCACACCGGGAACAGGGCGTACAGCACCACGACGACATTGACGATCGCCCATCGCGTGGCGTGGGTCTTGCCGACGGCGGCCATCAGCGCTTCACCTCCGCGCCGGGTGCGGCGGCGCCGAACAGCTTGACGAAGGTGAAGGCGATGATCCCGACACAGATGAAGATCAGGACCGAGATCGCCGACCCGATGCCGAGGTTCAGCGCGGTGAACAGGTTGTCGTAGCCGAGGATGGACACGGAGCCGGTGTCCTGGGCGCCCGCGGTGAGGATGTAGATGTTGTCGAAGATCCGGAAGGCGTCCAGGGTGCGGAAGAGCAGCGCCACGAGGATGGCCGGTTTCATCAGGGGCAGCATGACCCGGACGAACCGCTGCCAGGCGGTGGCGCCGTCGACCATCGCGGCCTTCAGCGTCTCCTCGGGGACGAGGGCGAGGCCGGCGAGCAGCAGCAGCGCCATGAACGGGGTCGTCTTCCACACCTCGGCGAGGATGATCAGCCACAGGGCGGGCCACTGCTCGGTCAGCGGGGCGTCGCCCTCGGGCAGCAGTTCGGCGAGGTAGCCGAGGTCGGGTGTCCAGGCGTACTGCCAGGAGAACGCGGCGACGACGGTGACGATGCCGTACGGGATGAGGATGGCGGTGCGGACGGTGCCCCGCCAGAAGAGGGTGCGGTGCATCACCAGCGCGAGGCCCATGCCG
This sequence comes from Streptomyces thermospinosisporus, assembly GCF_039526425.1. Taxonomy (NCBI): domain Bacteria; kingdom Bacillati; phylum Actinomycetota; class Actinomycetes; order Kitasatosporales; family Streptomycetaceae; genus Streptomyces; species Streptomyces thermospinosisporus. The sequence continues at coordinate 26,945 of NZ_BAAAIZ010000033.1, read as the reverse complement.
AGGACCAGCTCGATGGCGACGGACACGCCGGTGATGAACAGCGTGACCCAGAAGGCGTCCCACCAGAACGGCGAGGACAGCACCGCCCCGTAGTTGTCCAGGCCCACGAACTCGGCCCGGCCGGGGAAGCGCAGGTCGTAGCGCTGGAGGGACAGGTAGACGGCGTATCCGATGGGGTAGGCGGTCACGGCGAGCATGACGATCACGGCCGGCGCGCACAGCAGCCAGCCCAGGCGGCGCTCCTGCCGGGCACCCTCCGAGAGCGCCTTGCCGCGCGGTGGGCGGTCGGTCACGGGATCACACCCTCGGATCGCAGGGCCTTGTCGATCTGGTCCCGGATGGTCTCCACGGAGCTCTCCGGTTCGATCTCGGAGGGCGGGGAGAGCGTGTGCGAGACGGCGATCGACACGTTCTGGTAGGCGGGGGTCCGGGGCCGCACGCTCGCCGTCTGCAGCGAGGCCAGCACCTCCCGGTGGAAGGGGTACTCCTTCTGGAACGCCGGCTCGTCGTACAGGGCGCGCAGGGTGGGCGGCAGGCCGCCCTCGAGCGCCGCGGTGAGCTGGTTCTCCCGGTTGCGCAGGCACAGCGCGGCCTCGAAGGCGAGGTCGGGGTGGCGGGAGTAGGAGCTGACGGCGAGGTCGATGCCGCCGATGGTGGTCCGGGTGGGCCGTCCGGCGTCGACGCGCGGGTAGGGCGCCCAGGCGAAGTTCTTGAACAGCTGCGGGTTGTTCGACTTCATCGAGGGATAGACGAACGGGTAGTTGAGCTGGAACGCGGCCACTCCCGCCTCCATGGCGAGGCGGTTGGCGTCCTCCATCTGGTTGGGCAGCGAGGGGTCGGCGGCCGGGGAGTTCGCCAGCTCCCGGATGATCGAGGCGGCGCGGACGGCCGGGGGGCCGAGCGAGGGCTCGGTGGCGCTGGCGTTGAGGATGGAGCCACCCGCGCTGCTGATGAGCGTGTTGAACCAGACGGTGAGGCCCTCGTACTGGGCTCCCTGGATCTCCACGAAGTGCGGCTTGCGCTGCCGGGCCAGCTCGCGGGACATCTCCAGCATCTCCGCCCAGGTCTTCGGCGGGGTGGGCACCAGGTCCTTGCGGTACCACAGCAGCTGGGTGTTGGTGTTGTACGGGACGGCGTACAGCTTGCCCTTCCAGGTGGCCGTCTGGATCGGCACCCGCAGGGTGCCCTCCGTGGCCTGCCGCTTCCTCTCGCCGGTCCACTCGCGGACCCAGCCGGCCTCGGCGAACTCGGCGGCCCAGGTGACGTCGAGGCCGAGGACGTCCATGGAGTCGTCCTCGGCGGCGAGGCGGCGGACCAACTGCTGGCGCTGGCCGTCGGCGGCGCGGGGCAGCTTGTTGTAGACGATGCGGTAGCGGCCGCCGGAGGCCTTGCTGCACCGGTCGGCGGCCTTCTGCAGGGCGCCGGAGTCGTCGGGGAAGTTGTACCAGTTGATGGTGGTCCGGCCGCCGGAGTCCCCGTCGTCGTCGCCGCAGGCCGCGAGCGTCGCGGCCAGCAGCGTCAGCGCGACGACCGCCCGCATCCGCCGCGCCCTCCTGGGGCGTCCGCACCTCGCGTGCACGCGCTCCACACCTCGCTTCCGGGACGGCGGCGCGGGTGTCGGACCCCGCGGTGCTGCTTACTCGGCGAACGCTAAACAGGACACAGCACAACATCAAGTGCAAGACCGGAGGATTCGCCCGAATGCACCTCGGGGCAGGCGTGTGGTCAGCCCGCGGAGCCCCGGGGCACCACCAGGCCGGTCTCGTAGGCCACGACGACGGCCTGGGCGCGGCTGCCCAGGTCGAGCTTGGTCATGGTGCGGTTCAGGTGGGTCTTGACCGTCGCCTCGCTGATGAAGAGCTGCTCGGCGATCTCGGTGTTGGACAGTCCGCGCGCGGTCAGCCGCAGCACCTCGCGCTCCCGTGCGGTGAGCGCCTCCAGGGACGCCGGGGAGTCCGGCACCGGCTCCGCGCGCTGGACGTAGGCCTCGATGAGCCGGCGGGTCACGCTCGGGGCGAAGAGCATGTCGCCGCGTGCCACCGCGCTGACCGCCTCCAGCAGCCGTTCCGGTCCGGTGTCCTTCAGGAGGAAGCCGGACGCCCCCGCGCGCAGCGCGGCGTAGACGTACTCGTCGAGGTCGAAGGTGGTGAGCACCAGCACGCGCGGCAGGCCGGCCCCCTCCTCCGGGGTCCCGGATCCGGCGGCGGCCTCGGCGAGGATGCGCTCGGTGGCGGCGATGCCGTCCATGCCCGGCATGCGGATGTCCATCAGGACGACGTCGGGCCGGGTGCGGGCGGCCAGGGACACCGCCTGAGCGCCGTCGGTGGCCTCCCCGACGACCTCCACACCGGGTGCGGCGCGCAGCAGCGCGACCAGCCCCGCGCGGATCAGGTCCTGGTCGTCGACCACGAGCACCCTGATCATCCGCGTATCGAATTCCTCATCTCCCGGCGGCCGGCGCCGCGGTGGGGAGGGTGAGGCACACCCTGAATCCGCCGCCGGGGCGCGGACCGATGTCCACGGTGCCGCCGTAGAGCCTTGCGCGTTCGCTCATGCCGATCAAGCCGTGCCCGGAGGACGGCGGGACATTGGCCTGAAGTGGTCGTTCCCCCCGGCGCCCGTCGTCGGTGACCGTGACGGTCAGCTCCCGGGGCCCGTAGGCGACGACGACCGTGGCCCGGGCGGGGCGGGCGTGTTTGATCACATTGGTCAGGGCCTCCTGCACCACGCGGTAGGCGCACAGTTCGACTCCGGGCGCCAGTGGCCGGGGAGTGCCCTCGGTGCGCAGCTCCACCGGGACCCCCGCGGCCCTGACCCGCTCGGCCATCTCACCGAGCCGGGACAGTCCCGGCATCGGCGCGTACGGGGCGGCCCCGGCCTCCGTCTCCGCCAGGGCGCCGGACGGTTCGTCCGCGGTGTCGTCGGGGCCGCTGCGCAGCAGGGTCAGTATGCGGCGCAGTTCGCCGAGCCCCTCCTTGCTGGTCTCGGTGATCGTGCGCAGGGCCGCGCGGGCGGTCTCCGGCTCCGAGCCGAAGACATAACTCGCGAGCCCCGACTGCACATTGATCACCGACATGTGGTGGGCGACCATGTCGTGCAGCTCGCGGGCGATCCGCCGCTGCTCCTCGGCGACGGCGCGGCGCATCCGGTGCTGCTGCTCGCGCCGCAGCTGCTCGGCGAGTTCGGCGAGCCGGTCGGCGCGGCGGGCGGATATCTGCGCGGCGATGCCGACGCGGCAGCCGACGGCCGGGAAGACGATCGCCTGGGCGAAGACCGCGGGCGTGGCCTGCCCGATGCGCCAGCCGGCGTACACCCAGATGGCACCCACCAGCACGGTGCAGACGAGGGCCGGGCGCAAGGGCCGCAGCGAGGCGACCGTGTACAGCGCGAGGAACGGGCCCATGGAGTTGACCACGGGCCAGTAGCCGAGGGTGATGAACAGCACCCACGCCGAGCCGCTCACCAGGAAGACGGTGAGCGGGGCGCGCCGGCGGAGGGCGAGCGGGGCGTTGACCAGACAGGAGACGGCGATGCCGAGGCCGTCCTGGGGCCGCCATCCCGTCCCCTCGGGATCGCGGCCCACCAGGACCGCCACCGTCGTGAAGGCCAGGGCGATCAGGGCGTCCAGCCACGGTTCCCGACGATCGATCAGGCGTTTGATCCAGCGCACGGGCGCAGCGTACGGCCATGACCGGGCCCCGGCCGCCGCTTCGCGACGACCGGGGCCCGCTGGGCCGGTGCCTTCGGCCCCGCCTCGGATCACTTCAGCAGTCGCCTCCGCTCATGCCGGGAACCCGCCTCACTTCAGGAAGTGGCCGTAGCACTCGGAGTTCCACGCCCAGCGGTGCGAGCTGATGCCGTTGTTGACTCCGGCGCCGCTGCTGAACTTGTCGTCGCTGAGGTTGCTCGCGTAGTACTCGGAGCGGGCCAGGCAGCTGTAGCCGCCGCCCCAGTCGGTGCCGGTGCCGTTGTAGACGGCCACGGCCATGCCGGAGGTGCCCTTGTTCAGCACGGAGCTGGCCTTGTTGGTGTCGCCGCCCTGGAACGGGCCCGAGCCGTTGCCCCAGTTGGAGTCGTTGCCGGAGGCCTTGCCCAGGAAGCCGACGCAGTTGATGCCGTCATAGGCGTAGAAGTAGCCGGAGGTCGCGCCGTACCAGGCGTCCTTGCAGGTGTGGACGGGCTGTGCGGCCGCGTGGGCGGTGGCCGCCGGGACGGCCAGGCTCAGCGAGGCGATGCCGAGCGCCGTCAGGACGGCGGAGATCTTGCGCATGAGAGTTCCCCCTTCGAGTCGGTCGTGCGATGCGTCGTGTGTGACGCGTGTGGTGTTCGGTGGTGCGTTCCGCGGCGCGGGCGCCGCGGAAGTCCTCGTCCCGGTCAGGGCGTTGCCGCGTCGGCCTCCAGGGCCCGGGCGCGGGAGAGCGCGGTGAGGCTCATCCGCTGGAAGGTGGCGATGTCGTCGCGGTAGGGGCGCAGCTTCTCCTCGCGCAGCCGCTTCTCCAGGCTGCGTGCGGTGCGCGCCAGCGGGGTGCGGTTGGCGCAGGTCGCCTCCGCGACGGCGAGCCTCACTTCGGTGGCCCGCGCCTCCTCGGGGCTCATGCCCCTGGTGATCCGGGGCCGTTGCTCGCGGATCTCGCGCGGGGTGGCGTAGGGGTGACCGGCCTTGCGCATGCAGGCGGACCAGGCCCCGACCGCGCGTTTGAAGCGGGGGTCGGCCAGGATGTCCGGGGCGTAGAGGGCGGTGAGGCTCTGCACCGTCTTCTTCACCCGGAACCAGGTGGGCAGATCGCCGTACAGCTCCGCCATCGCCCGCGCCCGGCAGCCGTCGCGGGGCATCCACACCGTGCCGCCCCGCGGCAGCTCCACCTTCAGCGGATCCTTCTCGAGGGTGCCGTCGAGGGCCTTGTTGTAGCGGGCGAGGTCCCGCCGGTTCAGGCGCTCGGTGTAGGCGGTGTTGCGGTCCTCCAGCCGCGCCCGCCGTGCCCGCTCCTCGAGTTCCCTGCCGTAGCCGTACCGTTTCGCCCATGCGACATCGGTGAGCACATAGCCGTGGCCCTGGCGGTCGGCGAGGCCGGCGACCGGGCCCGGCCAGTACCGGAAGCCGCGCTCGCGCATGCATCGGGCGACCAGGATCTCCTCGCCGCGTTCGACCGTGATCCGCTCGGCGTCCGTCAGCTCACGGGCCTCCCCCGCCCGCGCTGCCGCAGCCGCCGTCCCCTTCCCGGCCTGGGGCCGGTCCGCCGGCCCCCCGCACCCCGCCAGCACGACGGTGCTCATGGTCAGCGCCGCGCAGAGCGGGGCGAGCAGTGTCCTCGCCCTGAATCCCCCGTTCCTCTTCACGGTCGAGAACATGCCCGCCCCCCTTGCGGCCCCCCGTCGGCGAGGTGTTCCCCTCGCTCGCCACAGAAGCTACGCCGCCGGCCGTCCGGGATCGTCAAACCTCCGTTTGATCGTCGGGGTAAACCTTCGCGGTATGCCGGCGGGCCGGCTCAACCGTGGTTGCAGCAGGGGGCTTGCCCGCCCCGGGAGGCGGGGAACGAAGAACCGGTGCGCCCGGGAATGGCGAAGAGGCCGCCCGGAAGATCCGGTACGGCCTCTGAACTGCGACTCTCGCACGTCGGGACGACAGGATTTGAACCTGCGACCCCTTGACCCCCAGTCAAGTGCGCTACCAAGCTGCGCCACGTCCCGTTGCCCGTCTGACCTGGGGATTCCCCCGGCCGAACGCGCACGGAAACCATACCGCACTCGCGGTGGTGATCGCGCACTCCTTTTCCCGCTTGACCTCAAGTTTGGTTGAGGTTGCAGCATCGTCGTCATGACGACGACCGAGGCAACCAGGCGTGTGTACGGGTACGCGGACGTGCCCGGACTGATGAGTCTCATGACCGGCGACGAGAAGCACGGGCCGGCCGCCACCTCCACGCTGGACGTGCTGTGGGTGCTGTACGACCGCGTGCTGCGGGTGAGCCCGCGGACGGCCGACGACCCGCAGCGCGACCGGTTCCTGCTGTCCAAGGGGCACGGGCCGATGGCGTACTACGCGGTGCTGGCCGCCAAGGGCTTCCTGCCGGTGGAGTGGCTGCCGGGCTTCGGCTCCTTCGACTCCCCGCTCGGCCACCATCCCGACCGGACGCTGGTGCCGGGCGCGGAGATCGGGAGCGGCTCTCTGGGCCACGGACTGCCGATCGCGGTGGGCACGGCCCTGGGGCTGCGGGCGCAGGGGCTGAACGAGCCGCGCGTGTGGACGCTGCTCGGGGACGCCGAGCTGGACGAGGGCAGCAACCACGAGGCGATCGCCTTCGCCGGGCCGGCCGGCCTGGACCGGCTGCACGTGGTCGTCATCGACAACTCCTCCGCCAGCCACGCCCGGCCCGGCGGCATCGCGGCCCGCTTCGAGGCGGCCGGCTGGTCGACGCGCACCGTCGACGGACGCGACCACGAGGCGCTGTACGCCGCGTTCACCGCACCGCACCCGGGCCGGCCGCATGCGGTGGTGGCCCGGGTCGAGCCGAAGCCCGCCTGACGCTCCCCCACCACCGCCCGATCGACCCGCCCGAGTCACCCAACCCGCTTACCAGAAGAGGAGCGATCCCCGTGGACACCATGCGTGATCGTCTGGCCCCTGTCGTCTCCCGGCTGCTCGACGAGGACCCCCGGGTCGCCGTGGTGCTCGCCGAGGTCGGCATGGCCGGATTCGAGGCCGCCCGGCGCCGGCACCCCGACCGGGTGGTGAACGTCGGCATCCGCGAGCAGCTGCTGGTGGGGGCCGCTTCCGGAATGGCGCTCACGGGACTGCGCCCGGTGGTGCACACCTTCGCCGGCTTCCTGGTGGAGCGGCCCTTCGAGCAGGTCAAGCTGGACCTGGGGCACCAGGGGGTGGGGGCGGTGCTGGTGAGCGCCGCCGCGTCCTTCGACTGGCCGGCCGGCGGCTACACCCACATGGCGCCGGGCGACGTGGCGCTGCTGGACACGCTGGACGGCTGGACCGTGCATGTGCCGGGGCACCCGGACGAGGCCGGGACGCTGCTGCGGCAGGCAGTGGCCGCCGGCGACGACAAGGTGTACGTGCGGCTGTCGGTGCAGTCCAACGGGCAGGCCATGCCGGTCGACGGGGAGCGGTTCCTCACGGTGCGCGAGGGGAGCTGCGGCGTGGTCGTCGCGGTCGGGCCGATGCTGGGCCCGGTGCTCGGCGCGACGGAGGGCCTCGACGTCACCGTCCTCTACGCCACGACCGTGCGTCCCTTCGACGCCGCCACGCTGCGCTGGGCCACCGAGGGGGCCGGGGCGGACGTGGTGCTCGTCGAGCCCTACCTGGCCGGCACCTCGACCGGGGCGGCGAACGACGCGCTGCCGGACGTGCCGCACCGGGTGCTCGGCCTGGGCGTGGGCCGGGCCGAGCTGCGCCGCTACGGCACGATCGAGGAGCATGTGGCCGCGCACGGCCTCGACGCGCGGTCGCTGCGGGAGCGGATCACCGGCTTCCTGGCAGGACGGCCCGCACCGGCCGGTGTGTGAGACGGCTCCTGACGTCAGGCGGCCCCGCCGGGAGGCCGGTTCGCGGGCGGCAGCCCCAGCGCCGGGTGGGCCTCCAGCAGGCGGGGCGGGGCCGCCTGGCGCCAGGAGTCGGCGAGGATGTCGTGCAGCTCGGCCTCGTCCTCGAGGGCGGCCAGCCGGACCCTCACCCAGGCGAACTGCGCCTCGTGGCCGGCGATCCAGAACTTCTCCGGCTCGGCGAGGGCCAGTTCGTCGCGCTCCTCCTTGGGGCAGCGCACCGCGATGGACGTCTCGTCCTCGGGCAGCGTGGCGAACATCTTCCCCGCGACCCGGAAGGTGGGCATGCCCCAGGCGATCTTCTCCGTGGTGTCCGGCAGGGACAGCGCGATCCGTCGTACGTCTTCGGCATCCGGCATGGCAGGCACCGTAGCGCCCGCCCCTGACAATCACCTGGTGGGAGAGGCGGGGGCGGCTTCCTGGAGCGCGTCGAGGACGGGCTTGATCAGCGGGTGCTCCTCCGCGCCCCGGCGCACGGCGGCGAACACCCGGCGGGTGGGCGCCACTCCGTCGACGGGCCGCACCACCACACCGGCGAGATCCATGCCGCGCAGCGCAGAACGCGGCACCAGCGCCACCCCGGCGTCGGCCGCGGCCAGCGCGACCACCGCGCGGAAGTCGTCCGAGGAGTGCTCAAGCCGCGGCTGGAACCCGGCGTTCTCGCAGGCCAGGACGACCACGTCATGGCAGGGGTTGCCGGGATAGGGGCCGATCCACGGGTCCTTGGCCAGCTCGGACAGCGGCACCTCAGGGGTCTCCGCGAGCCGGTGGGTGACGGGGACGACCGCGTCGAACGGCTCGGCGTACAGCGGCACATGGGCCAGCCGGGGGTCGTCGGCGGGCGGTGCGCCCCGGTACTCGACCGCGACGGCCACGTCGACCTGCCGGTCCAGCACCATCGGCAGGCTGGCGTCGCCCTCGGCGTCCTGGACGCGGATGCGGATGCCGGGCGCCGACCCGGCGAGGCTCGCCACCGCGGGCGCGACGACCTCGGCGATGCCGGTGGCGAAGGAGGCGACGGTGACCGTGCCGGCCGAGCCGGAACTGTAGGCGGCGAGCTCGGCCGCGGCCCGCTCCAGCTGGGCGAGGATCGCGTTGGTGTGATTGAGCAGGATCTCGCCGGCCGGGGTCAGCCGTACGCCCCTGGCGCTGCGTTCCACCAGCTTGTGGCCGGTCTCCTGCTCCAGCGCGGTGAGCTGCTGGGAGACCGCCGACGGGGTGAGGTAGAGCGCGGCGGCAGCCGCCGTGACCGTACGGTGGTCGGCCACCGCACGGAGGATGTGCAGCCGCCGTGCCTCGATCATGTGGCCGATTGTCTCAAACGTGACGGAGCACTCCGCCCGGGCAGGACGGAGTGCTCCGATTGTCCGGAAACGGGAAACGGGAAACGGGGAACGGGGGATGCCCCGCTCAGGCCGCCTCCAGTTCCGCGCGGGCTGCGACGAAGGCGTCCACGGCGCGGTCGACGTCCTCGGTGGAGTGGGCGGCGGAGAGCTGGACGCGGATGCGGGCCTGGCCCTGCGGGACCACCGGGTAGGAGAAGCCGATGACGTAGACGCCGCGGTCCAGCAGCAGCTCCGCCATGCGGCCGGCCCGCGCCGCGTCGCCGATCATCACCGGGGTGATGGGGTGGTCGCCGGGCAGGATGTCGAAGCCCTCCTCGGACATCCGGCGGCGGAAGCGGGCCGTGTTCTCGGCGAGCCGGACGCGCAGGTCGTCCGCCGACTCCAGCAGGTCGAGGACCTTCAGCGAGGCCGCGGCGATCACCGGGGCGAGCGTGTTGGAGAACAGGTAGGGCCGCGAGCGCTGGCGCAGCAGCGCGACGATCTCGGCGCGGGCGGCGACATAGCCGCCGGAGGCGCCGCCGAGGGCCTTGCCGAGCGTGCCGGTGATGATGTCGACGCGGTCCATCACGCCGTGCAGCTCGGGGGTGCCGCGTCCGCCGGGGCCGACGAAGCCGACGGCGTGCGAGTCGTCCACCATCACCATCGCGTCGTAGCGGTCGGCGAGGTCGCAGATCTCCCGCAGCGGCGCCACATAGCCGTCCATGGAGAAGACGCCGTCGGTGACGATCAGCCTGCGGCGCGCGTCCGAGGCCTCCTTCAGCTGCCGCTCCAGGTCCTCCAGGTCACGGTTGGCGTAGCGGAAGCGGCGGGCCTTGGACAGGCGGATGCCGTCGATGATGGACGCGTGGTTGAGCGCGTCGGAGATGACGGCGTCCTCGGGGCCGAGCAGCGTCTCGAACACGCCGCCGTTGGCGTCGAAGCAGGAGGAGTACAGGATCGTGTCCTCCTGGCCGAGGAAGGCCGACAGCCGGGCCTCGAGCTCCTTGTGCACCTCCTGGGTGCCGCAGATGAAGCGGACCGAGGCCATGCCGTAGCCCCAGCGGTCCAGGGCCTGATGGGCGGCGGCGATCACCTCGGGGTGGTCGGCGAGGCCGAGGTAGTTGTTGGCGCAGAAGTTGAGGACCTCCCCGGGGCGGCCGCCGGCGGTGACGTTCACCGTGGCGGACTGCGGGGTGCCGATGACGCGTTCCGGCTTGTGCAGGCCGGCGGCGCGGATCTCGTCGAGGGTGGCGCGGAGGTCGTCGCGGACGGAAGCGAACATGGCGGATGCTCCTGAGGGTGTGGCGCGGAAGCGGTCGGCGCGGCGGGCGGGCGGCGGTGCGGCCCGCGAGGGCGTCAGGCGGTCCAGTCCAGGATGACCTTGCCGCCCTTGCCGCCGGCCGCGTCGTCGAAGGCGGCCTCGAAGTCGCGGTAGCCGTAGCGGCCGGTGATGACCGGGGCGAGGTCAAGGCCGCCCTCCAGCAGCACCGACATCGCGTACCAGGTCTCGAACATCTCGCGGCCGTAGATGCCCTTGATGGTGATCATCGAGGTGACGATCCGGGCCCAGTCGACGGGGAACTCCTCGGCGGGCAGGCCGAGCATCGCGATCCGGCCGCCGTGCGTCATGTTGGCGAGCATGTCCCGCATGGCCTCGGGGCGGCCGGACATCTCCAGACCGATGTCGAAGCCCTCGCGCAGGCCGAGGGTGTGCTGGCCGTCGGCGATGCTCGACTCGGCGACGTTCAGGGCGAGGCTGACGCCGATCTTGCGGGCCAGCTCCAGGCGCTCCTCGCTCACATCGGTGATCATGACGTGGCGGGCGCCCGCGTGGCGGGCCACGGCGGCGGCCATCAGGCCGATGGGTCCTGCCCCGGTGATCAGCACGTCCTCGCCGACGACCGGGAAGGACAGCGCGGTGTGCACGGCGTTGCCGAACGGGTCGAAGATCGCGGCGATGTCCAGGTCGACGGGGACGCGGTGCACCCAGACGTTGGAGGCGGGCAGCGTGACGTACTCGGCGAAGGCGCCGTCGCGGCCGACTCCCAGACCCACGGTGGCCCGGCACAGGTGGCGGCGGCCGGCCAGGCAGTTGCGGCACTTGCCGCACACCAGGTGGCCCTCGCCGCTGACCAGGTCACCGGTCTTGATGTCGTCGGGAACGTCCCGCCCGGTCTCCACCACCTCACCGACGAACTCGTGCCCGAGGACCAGCGGGGTGCTGATGGTCTGCTGGGCCCAGCCGTCCCAGTTCCGGATGTGCAGATCGGTACCGCAGATACCGGTGCGCAGCACCTTGATCAGTACGTCGCCGGGTCCGACGGCGGGCTCCGGAACGTCCGCGAGCCACAGCCCGGGTTCCGCCTTCTCCTTGACGAGCGCCTTCAACGCAACGGCTCCTGTGGGTGTGTCCCGGCACCCGGGCATGCGAAGGAGGCCCGGGTGCCGGGGAGAGGAGTGGAATCGCACTGCAATCTGCCGTACAACACCATCACCGGTCCATCGAGGATTTCTTAAGCTCAGCCACAGCTTTCCTTCACGCGTCACCTCATCGGCGGTGCACCGCGCTCAGGGCGTTCGAGGCCCGCTCCGGGCGGCTCAGAGCAGCAGACCGCCGTCCTCCCGGCCCTCCAGGCGTACGACGAGCCGGGCCGCCTGCTCCTTGATCGCGGCGAGGCCCTCCTGCCCCCAGGCCCGCGGCCGGATGTCGCAGACCGACACGGTGCCCAGGACCATGCCGGTGCTGTCGATCAGCGGGGCGCCCAGATAGGAGCGGATGCCGAACTCGTCGACGACCGGATTGCCCGCGAACCGCGGGTAGTCGCCGACGTCCTGCAGGGCCAGCGCCTTGCGCCGCGCCACCACATGGGGGCAGAAGCCGTGGTCACGGGGCAGTGACCGGCCCAGCAGAGTGCCGGTGCCGTCGCTGCGCACGGCGGGCGGGGCGGACGGGGTGTACAGGCCGGCGAAGAACTGCCCTTCCTCGTGCAGGAAGTTGACCATGGCGTACGGGGCGCCGGTGAGCTCGGCGAGCCGGTGGGCGAAGGCGTCGAGGGCGGGCTCGGGGCGTTCCCCCAGTCCCAGCAGCTGCAGCCTGCGCCTGCGGGCGGGTGCCCCCTTGTCCTCGGGGGTGAGCAGCAGACGACCGGCCGGGCGGGGCGGGTCGTAGCTCATGGGCGGGCTCCCTGTGGGTGGGCGAGAGTCATGTACGGGCTCCGTGACGGTGTGCGGGGATCACATGTGGGCGCCATGTCCGGTGGCGGTGGCCGGGGCGTAGGCGATGAGGTGCCGGACGAGGGTGAGCAGGGTCTGGACGCCGGAGCTGGAGATCCGGGCGTCGCAGCACACCACGGGGATCTCGTCCGGCAGGTCGAGTGCGGCACGCACCTCCTCGGGGTCGTAGCGGAAGGCGCCGTCGAACTCGTTGACGGCGACGATGAATCCGAGGCCGCGCTGCTCGAAGAAGTCGACGGCCGGGAAGCACTCCTCCAGGCGCCGGGTGTCGACGAGGATGACCGCGCCGAGGGCGCCCTCGCAGAGCTCGTCCCACATGAACCAGAACCGCTCCTGGCCGGGCGTGCCGAACAGATAGAGCACGTGTTCCGGGTCGAGGGTGATCCGGCCGAAGTCCATGGCGACGGTCGTCTCGACCTTGTTCTCGATGCCGTCGAGGCTGTCGGTGGCGGCGCTGACCGTGGTGAGCAGTTCCTCCGTGCTGAGCGGCGCGATCTCGCTGACCGCGCCGACGAAGGTGGTCTTGCCCACGCCGAACCCGCCCGCGACGAGGATCTTCAGCGCGGTGGGGAAGACGTCGGCGCCGTGCTCGGTGCCGTCGCCGTAGTCAGAGCTGTCGTCGTAGTCCATCGAGCACTGCCTCCAGAAGGGCCCGGTCCGTCGGGGTGTGGTGGAACGCGGGGGGCTTGGTGGTCAGCGCCCCGCAGTCGACGAGGTCCGCCAGCAGCACCTTGGTGACGGCCACCGGCAGCTTGAGATGGGCGGCGACCTCGGCGACCGGGACGGGGGCGCGGCACAGGTCCAGGGCCTGTGCGTGTTCGGGGCCGAGATAGCCGAGGGGGGTGGCTCCGGTGGCCATCACCTGCGACAGCAGGTCGAGGGCGACGGTGGGACGGGTGCGGCCGTTGCTGACGGTGAACGGGCGCACCAGCCGCCCGGCGGCGTCGTCCAGCCAGGGTCCGTCGCCGGCCGCCGTCGCGCTCAAGACCTCATCGCCGGGGAAGCCGGCGAACCCGGGGATGCCTGGGGCTCGCCGGCGTGCTGCCGGGGTGCGGTCACCAGGTAGGGCCGGACGCTCTTGACCAGCATCGCCATCTCGTAGCCGAGCACGGCCGCGTCGGCCTCCCGGCCGGCCAGCACCGCGAGGCAGGTGCCGGATCCGGCGGTGGTGACGAACAGCAGGGTGGAGTCCAGCTCGACGACCACCTGCCGCACGTCGCCGCCGTCGCCGAAGCGGATGCCGGCGCTGCGGCCGAGCGAGTACAGGCCGGAGGCCAGGGCGGCCATGTGGTCGGCGCTGTCCGGGTCGAGGCCGTGCACGGACTTCACCAGTCCGTCGCAGGACAGCAGTACGGCGCTGCTGGTGTGCGGTACGCGCTGCACGAGGCCGCTCATCAGCCAGTCGAGATCGGATACATGGGCGGTCGGCGCATCGCTCGCCATGGTGGATCGACTCCTTGTCGTACGAAGGTCAGCGGGAGCGCTGGGGCTGAGGCCGGGGGTGGAGGTGGTCATCCGGCGGATGCGCTCCCGTCGTGCCGGGGGGTGTGCTCGATACGTTCCGGGTCCCGTGCGGGAAGGGGTGTGCGGTCGGGTCCGGCGGCCCGCTCGGCGGACCGGGGCTCAGTGGCCCGGGGCTCGGCGGACTGGGTGCCGCCGGGGTGCTGCTGGGTCTCGGCCAGGCTGATGCCACGCCGGAAGGCGGCCATGAGGTTGGGGTCGTGGCCGGGGACCTCCTCGGGGTCCTGGCGCGGGACGGGGCCGTCGCGGAGCTGGGGTGCGATGTGCTCCTGGGCGCGGCGGCGGGGCAGTTGGGGCCGGCCCATGGTGCCCCGCACGGTGCCGGTGCGCGGGGTGAGCGGCTCGTTCTCCTGCTCGGCGAGGACCTGCCGGTCCTCCGCGCTGATGCCGGGCACGGCCTCCGCCGGGGTGGGCCGCGTCTGCCGTCCGCCCCGCACGGGCAGCGGCGGGGCGACGGACCGGCCGTTCGCGGACCGGGCCGAGGGCACGAACGGGGCGGCCGAGGCGGGCTGTTCGGACGGCGCGGGCGCGGAGGACGTCGCCTGCGTCACGGGCGCCGCCGGCCGCGCGTGCCCCGCGGACCGGGTGTGCTCCGCGGACCGGGTGTGCTCCGCGGACCGGGTGTGCCCGGCGGATGAGGCGGTCGAGGCGGGCGCGGACACCGGTGCGGGCGAGGGCTTGCCGCCCGGACCGGGCCGCTGCCACTGCGGCACGGAGGGGGTGGCGGCCGGGGTCAGCGGCACACCGGCGGGTGGCGTCGCCCGGCCGGTACCGGTGCCGGACGTGCCGGTCCCCGTACCGGTACCGCCCGTGCGGTCCTGCCCGCCCGCCGGGGCGGCGCCCGGCTCCGCGCCGAGCAGGGTCTGCGGCACCACGAGCACCGCCTGCACACCGCCGTAGATGTTGGTCTGCAGCCGCACTTGGATGCCGTGCCGCTTGGCGAGCTGCGAGACCACGAACAGCCCGATCCGCCCGTCGGCCAGCAGGCTGGCCACATTGACCTGGTCGGGGTCGCTCAACAGGGCGTTCATCCGCTCCTGTTCGTCCACCGGCAGGCCGAGCCCGCGGTCCTCGACCTCGACGGCGAGCCCCGAGGTGACCCGGTTGGCCCGCAGCAGCACCTGGGTGTGCGGGGCGGAGAACACCGTGGCGTTCTCGACGAGTTCGGCGAGGAGGTGGATGACGTCGGCGACGGCGTGACCGCGCAGGGTGCCCTCGATGGGCGGCACCAGTTTGACCCGCGAGTACTGCTCGACCTCGGCGATGGCCGAGCGCAGCACCTCGGTCATGGAGACGGGGTTGCTCCACTGCCGCCGGGAGACGGCGCCGCCGAGCACGGCCAGGTTCTCCGCGTGGCGGCGGATGCGGGTGGCCAGGTGGTCGACGTGGAAGAGGCCCTTGAGCAGCTCGGGGTCCTCGATCTCGTTCTCCAGCTCGTCGAGGGTCGAGATCTCCCGGTGCACCAGGGACTGCAGTCGCCGGGCCAGGTTGACGAACACCTCGAGCTTCTGCTCGCTGCCCGCCTGGCTGGACAGCCGGGAGGCCTGCACCACGGCGGTCACGGCACCGTCGTGTGCGCGCGCCAGGTCGGCGGCGAGCAGGTCGAAGTCGTCGGCGTCCCGGGGCGGTCCGCCGTAACGGGCCCTGGGCGGCGGGCCGTCGCCGCGGCGCAGCGTCTCGACGAGGGCGCGCAGTTCGCCCTCGCGCCGGGCGGTGCTCCGGCGCAGCAGGGCGATGCGGTCGCCCACGGAGCGCGCGGTGCGGCCGGCGGCCACGGCGGCGATGACGATGCCGGCGAGCGCCACGCACACCGCGCCGCCGAGCACGGCCCACAGGGCGGGACTCGGCCGCACCCCGGTGGACCGGACCATGAACAGCACGGCGGCGCAGGCGCTGAGCGCGACGGCGACGGGCGGCAGCACGGCGAGCCGCAGCAGCTGCGGCCGTATGTGCGTCTCGGCCAGGGGCGCGGCGGGTCTGGCGGCCGGGCGCCCGTGCCGTCCGCCCTCGCGCCGGGGCGTGCCCTCGCGCCGGGGCACGCGCCCGCGCACGGCCGGCCCGGTCTCCGACTCGGCACCCACGCCTCCCGGCCGGTTCCCTCGTCCGACTTGTGCCTGCACGTACCGGTCCCCGCTCCCTCTTGTCCCTCTTGCGACGCTGTCGACCGACACTCACCGTAGTCGTCCCCGCATCATGTGCGGTGGGCAGTTGACAAACTCCCCCGGCCTACGTCCCGCTCTGGTATGAGGCCTCGTACGACAGACCGATAACCCGGCCGACCGGTGACCGAGTCTCGATCACGAACCGATCAGCCCTGTTCAGAAGCAGTCAGGGGCGATCGATGCGATCGAGGAGCTCGTGCCTCTCACTCCCTCGTTCCGACCCGTCCGGCGCGCCGGACCGGGACGGGAACACGCCAGGAGACCCCGGCCCGACCACCTCGCAGAGGTCACTTTCAGTAATCATCAGGCCCAAGGTTCCGCCGCCTGTTTCGCAGGTGGCGGGGATGCGGGCCGCGGCTAAGGCGACATCTTCTCCACCCGCGCCACCGGTGAGGTGCGCCGGGCCTTCAAGGAGCAGGCCCGGGCCGACTGGGAGGCGTTCCTCACCCACCGGGCGCGGGAGCTGTGCCCCGGCGGGCAGCTCGTGTTGCTGGGCGGGGCGGCCGCCGACGACGGGTCCAGCGGCTCACCGCTCGCCCGCGAGGTCGAGGTCGCGCCCCGTCGCCTTTGCGGGCTCGCCGGGCTCGGCGGCGCCTTCCGGCCGGCGCCAGTGGCGGGCGACCGGACCGGACACCCCGCGCCACCAGGCCTCCACCGGCAGCTTGCCCGCGGGCTCGAACGGCTCGCCCGGACGCGGGAACGCCACCGCCTGGCCGGCCTCCTCGGCCACGTCCTTGGTCCACTCCCCCGGCTCCGCCCAGGCGTGCGGGGCCAGGTTGAAGGTGCCCCAGTGGATCGGCAGGAGCACCCCGCCCGGCTGCCCGCCCTGGAGGTCGAGATGCGCGCGCAGGGCCTCCTCGGGCGTCATGTGGATGTCGGGCCAGAACTCCGAGTACGCGCCGAGCTGGATCATCGTCGCGTCGAACGGCCCGTGGGCCGAGCCGATGTCCGTGAAGCCGGTGAAGTAGCCGGTGTCGCCGCTGTGGTAGACACGGTGCTGCTCGGCCGCGACCACCCAGGACGCCCACAGGGTGTGCTGGGCGTTGCGCAGGCCCCGGCCGCAGAAGTGCCGGGCGGGGGTCGCGGTGAGCGTGAGGCCGCCGATCCGGGTGGACTCGTGCCAGTCCAGTTCGCGCAGCCGCCCCTCGGACACGCCCCAGTGCTCCAGGTGGGCGCCGACGCCGAGCGGCACCGCGAACAGGGTGTCGGTGCCGGCCAGCGCCTTGATGGTGGGCAGGTCCAGGTGGTCGTAGTGGTCGTGCGAGATCACCACGACGTCGACCGGGCCGAGGGCTGCCAGCGGCAGCGGCACCGGGTGCAGCCGCCGGGGTCCGGCGAAGGGGAAGGGTGAGCAGCGCTCGCCCCACACCGGGTCGAACAGCACCCGCTGCCCGTCGATCTCCGCGAGCACGCTGGAGTGCCCCATCCAGGTCAGGCGCAGCCCGGTGGCGGGCGGGCGGGCGATGTCGGCGAGGGTGGTGGGGTGGACCGGCACCGTGCCCTGGGGGGCGCGGCGGGCGCGGCTCTCCTTGCCGAGCAGGGCCTTCGCCAGGTCCCGGGAGGAGCCCGAGGGGCGGGTGCGCGCGGGGCCTCCGGGGTTGACGAAGGCGCCGTCCTTGAAGTGCGGGGACCTGCGGATGCGCGCCATGCGCTCACCGCTGGGGTCCGCGCCGAAGGCCGGGGGCCGCAGCGCGCGGAGCCCGGAGCTGTGGGTACGGAATCCGGCCACGGTGCCTCCAGCTGGGATAGGTCAGGCTTTCCATTATGTGCGGCCGGTCCCGGCGACCCGGTGCTGATCGGCTGAGGCGGTGCTGTTCGGCTCGTACGGGCGTCCCTCGCCGTGACATGTACGGGCTAGGGTGACCGCCGTGACGAGGGTGCGGTTGAGCGTGGCGGAGCGGCGCGAGGAGATGCTGCGGGCTGCCATCGAGCAGATCGAGGAACGGGGTGTGGCCGCCGTACGGATCTCCGACGTGGCCTCGGCGCTCGGGGTGAGCAACGCGCTGGTGCTGTACCACTTCGCCACCAAGGAGCGGCTGGTCGACGCCGCGTTCGCGCACGCCGCCGAGGCCGACCTGGCCCGGCTGCGGAAGCTGCTGAGCCGCCGTACCACGGCCCTGCGCAGGCTGCGCGCGGCCGTGCGCTGGTACGCGCCGACCGGGCAGGCGAAGGGCTGGCGCCTGTGGATCGAGGGCTGGGCGGTGTCCCTGCGCGATCCGGCACTGCGCGAGGTGGCCCGGGACCTGGACCGTCAGTGGAAGGCTGCACTGACGGAGGTCATCGAGGAGGGCGTGGAGTCGGGCGAGTTCACCTGCCCCGACCCCGCGGGGGCGGCCCTGCGCCTGACGGCCCTGCTGGACGGCCTCGCCGTCCAGCTGACCTCCTACACGGGAACGATCCCGCGCTCCCGCGCCAGAACCTGGGTCGAGGAGGCGCTGGCACGGGAACTGGAGCTTCCGGGGCCGGGCCGGTGATCCGCCCTGCGTGAGGGCGGGCGCGGACGACATCCCGTGCGCTGCCGGGACGGCGCGGGCGGCATTACGACGTTGCCGCAGCGCTCGGACGACACCTCGACGACCCCGGGCCGCGCGGCCCGCCCCCGCCACCGGCGGTCGGCTCAGGCCCGGCGAACGGTCCTACGGCGCCTCCGGGGTGCGCGGACAACGCTACGGCGCCTCCGGGGTGCGCGGACGACGCCACAGCACCCCCGAGGTGCGCGGACGACGCCACAGCACCCCCGAGGTGCGCGGACGACGCCACAGCACCCCCGAGGTGCGCGGACGACGCCACAGCACCCCCGGCGTTGTCGAACGACTCCACGGCGCTGCTGAAGTGCCCGGACGGCACCTCGACGCCCCGGCCGCGCCGGCCGCCCCCGCTACCGGCGGCCGGCTCAGCGGACTCAGGCCACCGCGCCGATCCGCGAGCGGATGTCCTCCGGGGACAGCGTGCCCTTGGGTGTGACGTGGTCGCCGGAGGACTCGCCTCGCAGGCGGCGGCCGATCCACGGCACCAGGTACTCCCGCGCCCAGTGCACGTCGTCCCGCCGGACCTCCAGGGTTCCGCGCGGCGGCTGCGGCGGCCACGGCTGCTCCGGGTCCGCCGGCACCTCGAGCCCCAGGACCTGCCCGGCCCGCAGCGCGACACGGGTGTGCCCCTCGGGCGAGAGGTGCAGCCGGTCCGCGTCCCAGGCCCTGCGGTCCTGCACGCTCTTGAGCGACCACAGGTCGAGCACCGGGCAGCCGTACCGGTCGGCGATCGCCCGGACGTGCCCGTTGTAGGTGGCGATCTTGCCCCGCAGATGCTTGAGCAGCGGCACGCCGCGGGTGTCGAACCCGGTCGTCACCATCACGGTCCCGGCCGCCTCGGTCAGCCGCGCGACCGCGCGCTCGAAACGCTCGGCCACCTCGTCCGGGTCGGTGCCCGGCCGCAGGATGTCGTTGCCGCCCGCGCAGAACGAGACCAGATCGGGGGCGAGTTGCACGGCCTGCGGCACCTGGTCCGCGACGATCTGGTCGAGCAGTTTCCCGCGCACGGCGAGGTTGGTGTACTGGAAGTCGCCTTCGGGCCTGCGGTCGGCGAGGAGCACGGCGAGCCGGTCGGCCCAGCCGACGAACGCCCCGTCGGGGCCTGGGTCCCCGACACCCTCGGTGAAGCTGTCCCCCACCGCCACGTACGACCCGATCACTGCTGCGCTGTCACTCTTCGAATCGTCTGCCACAGCCCCTCATGATTCACCTTCGAATGTGACCTACGCGACCGTAGGCAGGGCTTGACGGGCGGTGAGATAAGCCACTCTCAAAGAATCCGCCAACCCCGGAATACGGGGCGGGTGTGCTCCGCGCAACACCGAAGGCCGGACCCGGGGATCGGGGTCCGGCCTTCGGCGGCGTGTCAGGGAGATGCAGCGGTTGCCGCGGGCGTCAGATGGCGACGCCCTTCGAGCGCAGGTAGGAGATCGGGTCCACGTCGGAGCCGTAGTTCGGCGTGGTGCGGATCTCGAAGTGCAGGTGCGGGCCGGTCACGTTGCCGGTCGCACCGGAGAGGCCGACCTGCTGACCGGCGCTCACCGTCTGGCCGGCCGAGACGGACAGCGAGGACAGGTGGGCGTACTGGGCGTAGTAGCCGTCGTTGAGCTTGATGACGACCTGGTTGCCGTAGGCGCCGCCCCAGCCCGCGGAGACCACGGTGCCGGAGCCGACGGCCTTCAGGGAGGTGCCGGTCGGGACGCTGAAGTCGACACCGGTGTGGTAGCCGCTGGACCACATGCTGCCGGCCACCTTGTAGGCGGTGCCGATGGCGCCGCCGGGCACCGGCGAGGTGAAGCCGGAGGTGGTGGCGGCCTGCTGGGCGCCGGTCGCCTTGGGGGCGGACTGCTCCGGGGCCTTCTCGGCCTTGGGCTTCGCGGCCGGCTTCGACTGCGGCTTGGCGGCGGCCGGGTCGGCGGCGGTGGACTTCTTCGGCGCGCTCTCGGCGGCCTTGCCGTCGATGGTGAGCTTCAGACCCGGGTGGATGAGCGACGGGTCGTCACCCACGGCCTCGCGGTTGTCGGCGTACAGCTTCTTCCAGCCGCCGTCGACGTTCTCCTTGTCGGCGATCTTGACGAGGTAGTCGCCGGGCTTCACGACGTACGTGCGGGCCTCGCCGCCCTTGTCGCCGTCGGCCTTCTGGCCGGCGACGGAAAGGGTCTGGACGGTCTTTTCCGGGGCCACCTGCGCGGTGGCGGCGGTGGCTCCGGTGGCGCCGAGAAGCGGCAGCGCGAGTGCGGCGCCACCGGTTCCGGCGACGGCGATGGATCGGGTGAAACCAAGCGTCCTGGGACGACGGTGCTTACCCTTCGCGGGCATGACGAATTCCTCTCCGGCGCCTGCGAGGTGAGCTGTCGGGTTCGGGCTGGAGATGCCCGGCCGCGCCTCAACGCGACTTAACCCCAAGCCTGTTCCGGAGACCGGTCCAGGCGTCTTACCTGTGGGTCCCCCGCTCCTGCCGAACACGGGTCAGTGGTGTGTGCGGGCCCCGGACGGCGGCAGGATTAGGCGTCCGTCCGGATCGGTGTGGAACGTAAGCGAGCAAGACGCAATGGGACAAGCACGAGGTTCCCTGCGAAGCCGTTTTTCCGTGATCCACAGGCACAAATGCGGTCACCGAGCGTCGCACCGGAATCCGCGCGGGCCGCGAATTCCCTTGTAAAACCCGTGAATTACGTGAACATGGCGACAACGCATCGTCACGAATATGACGATGCTCACGCCCCCCATTCCCATCTCCCTTTCTTTCGGGGCACGTTATGGCGAAATGACCTAAACGGACAGAACGGCTTAAGAGATGATTTGGCCGCCGTGTCGCCGGCGTCGCGACAGGGCATGCGAAGCTCGCCCGCCCGGCCGGACACCTCAGGACATATCGCCCATATCGACGGGGTAGCTCGTTCTCGTTGCCCAGGGCAGCCATGTCGTATCGTCGACAGAACCCGCCGCCGAGCCGCGCGGCGGCGCAGAGTGGGAGGAGCCCCCGTGACGCAGCACATCCCGTCGACCGAGCCCGAGCTGGCCGGAGTACGCAACTTCCGCGACGTGGGTGGCCTGCCGACCGTGGACGGACGACGGGTGCGGCACGGCGTGCTGTTCCGCAGCGGTCATCTGGCGCACGCGACGGCCGAGGACGCGGCGTTCCTCTCCTCCCTGGGGCTGCACACGATCTTCGACTTCCGCAACGCGGCCGACCAGAAGCTGGAGGGGCCGGACGTCGAGCTGCCGGGCGTGCGCAATGTGAACCTGCCGCTGAGCGACCCGGCCGACGGCGCCGAGTTCTGGAAGATGGTCCGCGACGGGGACCTGGAGCAGCTGCGCGAGATCCTCGACGACGGCAAGGGCGCGGCCCGGATGATCCACTCCTACCGGACCATGATCGTCACGCGCACCGCGGAGCACTCCCGGGTGCTGCACTCGCTCGCCGAGGACAGCGTCCCCGCGCTGATGCACTGCGCGGCGGGCAAGGACCGCGCGGGCCTGTCGGTGGCGGTGACGCTGCTCGCGCTGGGCGTCGAGCGGGACGCGATCTTCGAGGACTATCTGAAGTCCAACGCCAAGCACCGGCGCTACAAGGTGCGCCGCAGCAGCGACGCACCGGCGGCCCACTCGCCCGAGGTGATGGAGCTGCTCAGCCCCCTGTTCGACGCCCGCGCCGAGTACCTGTCGGCCGCCCTGGAGACCATCGACGAGACCTGGGGCGGCGTCGACACCTACCTGGAGCAGGGGCTGTCGTTCAGCCCCGAGCACCGGGAGCGGCTTCGCCAGCGCCTGCTGGACTGAGCACCGCCCGCCAGGTGGCGCCGGCCTCCCGCTACTTGGCGCCCACCTCGAACAGCAGGTAGATGAAGGCCGCGAAGACGTGCCCCACCGCGATGTAGATGAACAGCCTCACCCACAGCGCGCGCGGGAACCTCTCCTCCATGTCCTTGGTGTTGCGGCCTGCGTCCTTCGTGTTCTTGTCGGTCACGGTGCCTCTTCACTCGTCGGGCCCAGGCACAGTGTGGCCGTGGGACTCTGCAGCAGGGTGTGGACGAACAGCAGCTCGAGCCCGTCGGGGTCCTCGGCCGCGATCCGGTGCGGGGTGAGCGAGTCGAAGTGGGCGCTGTCGCCCGGCCCCAGCCGGTGCAGCCCGTCCCCGAGGCGCAGCCGCAGCCGGCCCTTGAGGACGTACAGCCACTCCTCGCCGGGGTGGACGCGCACGATGTCGCCCTGGGAGCCGTACGGCACCCGCACCCGCAGCGCCTGCATGCCGCGCCCGGAGGCACCGGCCTGCCAGTACGTCCAGCCGCCGGCGGCGGTGGGCTCCATGCCGGCGGCGCGGATCACCGCGTCCCGGCCGGCGGCCGTCTCGCCGAGCAGCTCGGAGACCGTCGTACCGTAGATGCGGGCCAGCGAGAGCAGCACCGGCAGCGAGGGCTGGCGCTGCCCGGTCTCCAGCCGGGACAGATGCGCGGGCGACAGACCCGCCTCACGGGCCGCGGCCTCCAGCGTCAGCGAGGCGCGGCGCCGCAGCGCCCGGAGCTGGGGCGCGACCGCGGGAAAGGCAGCGGCCGGTCCGGCCGGCCGCCCCGTCTCGGGGGAGCTCATGCCTCCATTCAGCCGGAGGTTTGCCCACGAGGCAAATCTTTTGCCTCACGGGCAAAGCCCTTGGCATCCACCGCCCCCGTCGCCCGCCTCACCTCCGCGCGACGGAACGCCTCACCTCCGCGCGACGGAACGCCTCACCACTGCGCTACGGACCGACTCACCTCTGTGCGACCGCCTGCTTCACCAGCGTCTTGCCGAAGTCCCACATCAGGTTGCCGCCGTCGTGCGCGTCGTCCATCACCGCGGTGAACGCCGCCACGAACCGGTCCACCTCGCGCTCGCCGATGATCAGCGGCGGGATCAGCTTGATCACCTCCATGTGGTCCCCGGAGACCTGGGTGAGGATCCGGTGCCGCTGCAGCAGCGGTACGACGACCATCTGGGCGAAGAGCCCCTTGCGCGCGGCCTGGAGCACGGTCCAGCGTCCGCGGAGTTTCAGCGAGCGGGGCCGGCCGAACTCGATGCCGATCATCAGGCCCCGGCCCCGCACATCGGCGAGCAGCTCGTACTTGTCCTTGAGCGCCGTCAGCCGGTTCTTCAGCAGCTCGCCGGTGGCCCGGACGCCCGCGACGATCTGCTCGTTCTCCATGACCGACAGCACCGCGAGGCCCGCCGCCATGGCCTGGGCGTTGGCCCCGAAGCTGGCGGAGTGCACCAGCACCCGGTCCATGGACGAGTAGACCTTCTTGAAGATCCAGTCCTTGCCGATGGTGGCCCCCACCGGGACGTAGCCGCCGGAGAGCGCCTTGGCCACGCACACCAGGTCCGGCTCGACGCCCTCCTCGTGCTGGTAGGCGTAGAAGTCGCCGGTCCGGCCCAGGCCGGTCTGCACCTCGTCGGCGATCAGCAGCGCCTTGTGCCGGTGCAGCAGCTCCTGCGCGGCCCGCAGATAGCCGGGCGGGGCCTCGTGCACGCCCTTGCCCTGGATCGGCTCCACGATCAGCGCGGCGACGTCGCCCTTGCGCAACTCCCGCTCCAGCGCGTCGAGATCGCCGAGCGGTACGGCCGTGTCCGGCAGCAGCGGGGCGAACCCGTCCCGGAAGCCGGACTCGCCGTTGACCGACAGGGAGCCGGTGGTCAGCCCGTGGAAGGCGTGCTCGCAGTACAGCACGCGCGGGCGGCCGGTGACGTAGCGGGCGAACTTCAGCGCGCCCTCCACGGCCTCCGTGCCGCTGTTGCCGAAGAAGACCCGGTCCAGGTGCGGGCTGTGCGCGAGCAGCTTCTCGGCGAGCAGTCCGGGCAGCGGCTGGCAGTCGAAGCGGGTCAGGTCGGCGAGGTTCAGGTCCAGCACGTCGTGCAGCGCCTTGCGGACGACGGGGTGGTGGCGGCCGAGGCCCATCACCCCGAACCCGGCGAGCATGTCCAGGTAGTCGTTGCCCTCCGCGTCCCAGAAGTAGGCGCCCTCGGCCCGCTCGTAGACCTTGTCGAAGCCGATGGTGTGCAGCATGCGCGGGAGCTGGTGGTTCAGGTACTTCTGGTGCAGCTCGTAGCGCTCGGCGCCGCGCTCGGACAGCAGCGCGCCGAGGTCGAAGTCCCCGGCCCGCGAGGACTCCGACGGGGATGGGGCGGTGGTCATGCCTGATGCTCCTGTCGGTCCCGGCCGGCCGGCCCGTCCGGCGACGGCGCGGACAACTCTTCCTTGCCGAGCTCTCTCGTCACGCCCTCCTGCACGAGCTCCTCCTGCACGGCGAGGCTCGCGCCGATCCGGCCGGCGATCTCGACCGGCGTCAGTCCGATGTCGGCGAGCACCTCACTGCGCTTGGCGTGGGCGAGGAACTGCTCCGGGATGCCGAAGCGCCGTACCGGCACGTCGATCTCGGCGTCCCCCAGCGCCAGCGCGACCGCCGAGCCGACGCCCGCCGCCCGGCTGTTGTCCTCCACCACGGCCACCAGCCGGTGCCGGCCCGCCAGCCGGGGCAGTTCGGGATCGACGGGCTTGACCCAGCGGGGGTCGACCACGGTGCAGCCGATGCCGCGCGCCTCGAGCAGCTCGGCGGCCTGCAGGCAGATGGGCGCCATCACGCCCACCGCCACCAGCAGCACCTCCGCCTCGTCGGCCCGGTGCAGCACATCCACGCCGCCGACCCGGTCCAGCGCCGGGATCGCCGGGCCGGCGGACTCCTTCGGGAAGCGCACCAGGGTCGGCGCGTCGTCCACGGCGACCGCCTCGCGCAGCTGGGCACGCAGCTGATCGGCGTCACGGGGGGCGGCGATGCGCAGGCCGGGGACGACCTGGAGGACGGACATGTCCCACATGCCGTTGTGGGAGGGGCCGTCGGTGCCGGTGACACCGGCCCGGTCCAGCACGAAGGTGACCCCGCAGCGGTGCAGCGCCACGTCCATCAGCAACTGGTCGAAGGCGCGGTTGAGGAAGGTGGCGTAGACGGCGACGACCGGGTGGAGTCCGCCGGTCGCCAGGCCGGCCGCGGAGACGGCCGCGTGCTGCTCGGCGATGCCCACGTCCCACACCCGGTCCGGGAACCGCTCGGCGAACGGGCCGAGGCCCACCGGGTGCAGCATGGCGGCGGTGATCGCCACCACGTCCTCCCGCTCCTCGCCGATGCGGACCATCTCCTCGCCGAACACCGACGTCCACGACGGCCCGCCGGACGGGGCGAGCGGGGCGCAGGTGAGCGGGTCCATCACGCCGACGGTGTGGAAGTGGTCCTCCTCGTGGGCGAGGGCGGGTTCGTAGCCGCGGCCCTTCTCGGTGAGGCAGTGGACCAGGACGGGACCGTGGAAGCGTTTGGCGCGGCGCAGCGCGGACTCCACGGCCTTGATGTCGTGCCCGTCGATCGGGCCGACGTACTTCAGGCCCAGGTCCTCGAAGAGACCTTGCGGTGCGAAGGCGTCCTTGAACCCCTTCTTGGCGCCGTGCAGCGCCTCGTAGAGCGTGTTGCCGACGACGGGGGTGCGGGTCAGTACGTCCTTGCCCCAGGCCAGCAGCCGCTCGTAGCTGTCGGTGGTGCGCAGGGTGGCCAGGTGGTTGGCGAGGCCGCCGATGGTCGGGGCGTAGGAGCGTTCGTTGTCGTTGACGACGATGATCAGGGGCCGGTTCTTGGCGGCGGCGATGTTGTTCAGCGCCTCCCAGGCCATGCCGCCGGTCAGCGCTCCGTCGCCGACCACGGCGACCACATGGCCCTTCTCCCCCAGCACGTCGCGGGCCTTGGCGAGGCCGTCCGCCCAGCCGAGGGCGGTGGAGGCGTGGCTGTTCTCGATGATGTCGTGCTCGGACTCCTCGCGGGAGGGGTAGCCGGACAGGCCGCCCTTGCCGCGCAGCTTGGAGAAGTCCTGACGTCCGGTCAGCAGCTTGTGGACATAGCTCTGGTGGCCGGTGTCCCACAGGATGCGGTCCACCGGTGACTCGAAGACCCGGTGCAGGGCGATGGTGAGTTCCACCACGCCCAGGTTGGGCCCGAGGTGACCGCCGGTGCGGGCGACCGCGTTCACCAGGAACTCCCTGATCTCGTGGGACAGTTCGACGAGCTCCCCCTCGGACAGCGCCTTCAGGTCGCGTGGTTGCCGGATTCTCTCCAGGATCGTCACGCCAGGGCCCCCTTCACTTCCGTGCTGTTCAGCTCACGGTGACGGCCGGCTCCCCCGCCGCGGCACCGTCCTTCTCCATCTGCTCGGCCAGCTTCATGGCCTCGTCGATCAGCGTCTCCACGATCTTCGACTCGGGCACCGTCCTGATGACCTCGCCCTTCACGAAGATCTGCCCCTTGCCGTTGCCGGAGGCCACACCGAGGTCGGCCTCGCGGGCCTCGCCGGGGCCGTTGACCACGCAGCCCATCACGGCGACCCGCAGCGGCACCTCCATGCCGGTCAGGCCGGCGGTGACCTCCTCGGCCAGCTTGTACACATCCACCTGGGCCCGGCCGCAGGACGGGCAGGAGACGATCTCCAGGCCCCGCCGGCGCAAATTGAGCGACTCCAGGATCTGGATGCCGACCTTGACCTCCTCGGCCGGCGGAGCCGACAGCGACACCCGGATCGTGTCCCCGATGCCCTGCGACAGCAGCGCACCGAAGGCC
>NZ_BAAAIZ010000032.1:16267-60620 GCF_039526425.1 Streptomyces thermospinosisporus | reverse complement strand
CCCGATCGAGACTCCCGTTCGAAACGCATCCCTCAAGATCGGAACGACAACAGCCTCTGAAGTCCGCCAGACCGACGCCGTCGAGGAACGGCAGGTCCATCCGGCAGACCGGCCGCACCAGCCGCCCCTTGATCGGCTCGGCCCCCGAGGCGTCGACGACCCGGCCGTCCCTGATCAGATAGTCCACCGCCTCAACCCGCCGGGGCGGTTCCGGCCCTCTGCTCACCTTGGTGGTGAAGCTCGGCAGGTACCAGGCCAGCCCCGCCGTGAGGAGCGGCTCGGAGGCCAGGATCCACCGGCCCAGCGATTCGAGGCTGGGGCAGTTCATCCCGTAGTGGACGGTGTAAGGGTTGGTCGCGAGGGGAGATACGGCGTCGGCCATGTCGAAGGTGACCGGGTGCGAGGCGCCATGGCCGAGCTCGTGATACGGGGACTGCCGGTGATGCGTCAGCAGCAGCGTGTCGGAGATGAGCGTGGCGCGCTTGGTGAGTTCCGCAAGGCCCGTCTCCTCGACGGACAGCCCCACATAGAAGCGGGACCGGGAGAGCTTCTTCTGATCGACCAGCCGGTGGGGCCCGGCATCCCACAGATACTGCCCGTACTCCTTGGCGACCGCACGGGGGTCGTCGAGCCCGGACGGCAGCCGCCGGAAGAAGCCACGCATGCGCCTCGCGACAGCCTTGTTCTGCGTCACCGGGGAGCGAAACAGCATGAGCCATGCTCCGCCCGCCACCGGGCGGCGTCAAGAAGCAACCCCTGTACCGCACTTCCCGGAAGCATGCCTCGCGCTCATCACGGCAACTCTGGTCGGAGACACAGCAGTTCAGCGAGTGCTGGCCCGCAGCGGTTCACCCACCTCGTGCATGTGGCGCAGCGCCTGACGGTAGGAGTCGATCAGACCGGTCTCGGCGTAGGGGATGCCCAGGTCCCGGCAGTGCGCCTTCACCCGGGACTGGGCGAGCCGGAGATGCGGGCGGGGCATGCTGGGGAACAGGTGATGCTCGATCTGGTAGTTCAGACCGCCGAGGAACCAGTCGGTGAGGGCGCCGCCCCGGATGTTGCGCGAGGTGAGGACCTGGCGGCGCAGATGCCCCCACTTCTCACCCTCCGGGTCGGGCATCTCCATGCCCTTGTGGTTGGGCGCGAAGGCCATGCCCAGGTGCAGCCCGAACAGGGCCTGGTGGAGCGCGGCGAAGAGGAGCGCCTGCGCGAGCGGCATCGTGGTCAGGAGCAGGGTGAGGTACAGGACGGCATGCGCGCCCAGCAGCGCGCCCTCCACCAGGCGCTCACGGCCCCGCATCCGGCGCAGGTGCCGCACGCCGGAAGCCTTCAGCGCCAGGCCCTCGAGGAGCGTGAGCGGGAAGAACAGCCAGGCCTGGTGCCGGGCGAGCCAGCCCCGGAAACCCGTCCGGCCGGCGGCCTGCTCACCGGTGAAGACCAGCACGTCGGCGGCGACGTCCGGGTCCTTGTCGATGTGGTTCGGGTTGGCGTGGTGCCGGTTGTGCTTGTCGTTCCACCAGGCGTAGCTCATGCCGAGCAGCAGATTGCCGTGGACGAGCCCGATGCGGCGGCCGGCGGCGCGGCTGTCGCTGATCTGCGCGTGGCCGGCGTCATGGCCGATGAAGGCCGTACGGGCGCACAGGACGGAGAGCACGGGGGCCAGCGCGAGCACCCACCACGAACCGCCGAGGAGCGCCATGCCGGTGACGACGGCGGCCAGGCAGAGCGCGTTGACCAGGATGGTGCGCGCGTACCAGCCGGTGCGTCGGCCCAGCAGCCCCCGCTCCTTGATGTCGCGCAGCAGGGGCGTGAACTCGCTGCCCCGTTCCGGTGGAAGAGGTGCGGCGGCGCTCTCCGGGCGGGGCGGCCCGGTCTCGGCGGTCAACGACATGCAGGCACTCCGTGAGGTCGGTGGACGGCGGCGATGCGGAGTGCAGCGCCCTGCCGCACCGCCCGGCCTGAACGACCGTACGGACCGGTGGAGTTGCCGGACCATGGAGCCACCACCCGGGTGATCGTGCAGTCACCACCCGGAAGCCCGGGGGGTGAGCCGCACGCCGGTGGTGGGGGTATCCGCAGGTCGAGGCGGGACGACCAGGAGCGCAACGAGCACGCGCCGCCACCCGGTCGGCGGGCGGCGGCGCGTGCTGGTCTCGGCGGTCGCTGCTCAGCGCAGATGCACCGGAAGACTCTGGTGCCCGTTGCTGATGAGGGAGCCAAGGGGCTGCAGCTCCTCGGCCGGCACGGCGAGGCGGATGTCCGGGAAGCGGTCGAAGAGGTGCTCCAGCACCAGGGCGACCTCCAGGCGGGCGAGCGGAGCGCCGAGGCAGAAGTGCACGCCGTGGCCGAACGCCAGGTGGTCCTTGACCGTGCGGGTCGCATCGAAGCTGTCCGGGTCGTCGTGCCAGTCGGGGTGACGGTTGGCGGCGGCGTAGGAGGCGAGGATCGCCTCGCCGCGCGCGATGGTCTGCCCGTCGGGCAGCGGGATGTCGTTGACCGCGTACCTGAGCGGCAGGTGTTTGACGGCCGGCTCGTGCCGCAGCGTCTCCTCCACCACGTCGTTCCAGGTGACCGTGCCCTTGCGGACCAGCTCCAGTTGGTCGGGGCGGGTCAGCAGGGTGCAGACCGCCTGGTCGATGACATTGACCGTGGTCTCGTAGCCGGCGCTGATCATCAGCAGCAGGGTGTCGCGCAGCTCGGTCGGCGACAGGCGGGCACCGTCGCTCTCGTCGTCCCGCGCGGCGATCAGCAGGGACGTCATGTCGTCCCCCGGCTCGCTGCGCCTGGCGGCGATCAGCTCGTCCAGATGCGCGTACAGGCGGGCCGTGTTGGCCTGCGCCTCCTCCTGGCTCAGCGTGGTGTCGAAGACACCGTCCACGACGGCGCGGAAGTCGCCCCGGCGGCTCTCCGGCACGCCCATCAGATGTCCGATCACCCCGATGGGCAGCGGGTAGGCCAGCTCCTGGCGCAGATCGACCGGCTCCTGCTCCGGCAGCGACGCCAGCCGGTCCACGAGGTCCGTCACCATCTTCTCGACGGCCGGCCGCATGGCGTCGATCCGGCGGGAGCTGAAGGCGGGCGCCACCAGCCGGCGCAGCCTGCGGTGGTCGGGACCGTACGCGGTGAACATGTTCTCCACCGCCACCCACAGCGCCAGCGGCCAGGTGGCGACCGCCTGTTCGAAGGCGGGCCAGTGCGCGCGGGCGTCCTTGGACACGTCCGGGCTGGTCAGCAGCTGTTTGAGCAGCGCCGGATCGCTCACCGACCAGGCCTCGACGCCGAGTACGTCCACTCGGGTGGCGGGGCCGCGGGCATGCAGGGCGCGGTGTTCGGCGTAGTGGTCGGCACCGGCGGGGTCGAGGACGAGCGGGGGCTGCTTGGTCATGACGGCACTCCTGTGCGTGCGGCGGGAAAGGTGACGGGCAGGGACTCCAGAGCCCGGTGGAACGGG
Source organism: Streptomyces thermospinosisporus (assembly GCF_039526425.1). Lineage (NCBI taxonomy): Bacteria > Bacillati > Actinomycetota > Actinomycetes > Kitasatosporales > Streptomycetaceae > Streptomyces > Streptomyces thermospinosisporus. Next base: position 57,169 of record NZ_BAAAIZ010000032.1, on the reverse strand, counting down.
CCCGGGCGCCAGGTGAGTTCGCCGGCCGGGCAGGCGAGATCGGTCTCGGGCAGCGCGTCGAGCAGATAGGTGATCGCGGTCTCCGCGATGAGGTAGGCGTGCGAACGCGCGGGACAGGTGTGCGGGCCGGCGCTCCAGGCGAGATGGGCCCGGTTGCCGGTCAGCCGGCCCTCCGGCACGCCCGCGGTGAGGGCCGGGTCGTTGTTGGCGGCCGCCATGGAGATCACCACCGGCTGATCGGCCGGCAGCAGCACCCCGTCCACGTCGATCGGATACGGCGGATAGGAGATGCAGTAGTTCGCCATCGGCGGGTCGGTGTACAGGACGGCGTCGAGGGCGTCGCGCACCGTGGACAGCCCGGCGTGCAGATCGGCGGAGAAGTCCTCGTCGGTGAGGATCTTCAGGATGGTGTTGCTGATCAGATTGGTCAGCGGCTCGATGCCCGCGCCGTAGAGGGTGACCAGCTGATGGCCCATCTCCTCGTCGTCCAGCCGCGCGGAGTGCGAGATCAGCCGGGAGGTGATGTCGTCTCCGGGCTCCCGCCGGCGCAGGGTCACCAGGTCCAGGACGGCCTGGCTCAGGATCTGGTTGCCGCGTTCGGCGTCCGTGGTCTCGAAGATCCTCGCCATGCCGTCGGCGATGCGCCGGCCGATCTCGTCCGGGCAGCCAAGGAGCGCGCTCAGCACCCGGAAGGCGATGGGGAACGAGTACTGCGTCAGCAGATCCGCCTCGCCCGCCGCGCGGAAGTCGGCGATGGCACCCGAGGCGACCTTCTCCACCAGGGCCCGCAGCTGGTGCTGGTCGACCGCGTCGATGGCGGAGGTGTTCGCCGCCCGGTAGCGGGCGTGCTCGGCGCCGCTGGAGCGCAGCGCGTTGGGACGCCACTCCATCATCGGCCGCACCGGGCACGACTTGGGTATCAGCTTCTCCCAGGCCCGCGGGTCGGCGGGGAAGTGCAGCGGATCGTTGAGGATGCGGCGCGCCTGGTAGTAGCCGATCACCAGGGTCGCCGGCACCCCGGGAGCTAGATCCACCGGGACGAGCGGGCCGTGGCTGATGCGCATGCGCCGGTACATGGCGTGCGGATCGGCGGCGAACTCCGGGGAGTACAGGGCGATCCGCTCCGGTTCACCGGCCGGCGCGGACTCGGCGGAAGGCATCGTCATCGTCGGGACTCCAGAAGGGCGGCCGAGCGACGCTCGGAGAGATACTCGGTGAGCGTGATCAGGGCGTGCAGGGACGAGGTGCGGTCGCGGGCGTCGCAGACCGTCAGGGGAGTGCCGGGGTCGAGGGCGAGGGCCTCACGCAGCTCGGCCTCGGGGTAACTCGGTGCGTCCGGGAAGGCGTTGATGGCGACCGCGTACGGCACGCCGCAGCTCTCCAGCAGGCCCAGCGCGTCGTGGGAGGCGTCGAGGTCGCGGGTGTCGGCCAGGACCAGACAGCCCAGCGCGCCCTCGGTCAGGTCCTCCCACAGCGGCTGGAAGCGCGCCTGCCCGGGCAGCCCGAACAGATACAGCGCGAGCCGGCCGCCGGCCATGTGGATGCGGCCGAAGTCCATCGCCACGGTGGTCGTGGTCTTCTCCGGAGTGCCGCGCAGATCGTCCACCCCGACGCTGGCCTGGGTGATGGGTTCCTCCATCCGCAGCGGCTTCACCTCCGACACGCTGCCGATGAGCGTGGTCTTGCCGACGCCGAAGCCGCCCGCGACGACGATCTTGGCCGACCGCGTCACCGTGGACGGGACGTAGGTGACGGGCGGGTCAGACCATGGAGCGGAGTCCACGGAGCACCTCCTGCAGCAGGTCGAAGTCGGGCTGATGGCCGGCCGCCGCGACCGGGGCGGTCAGGTGGCCGGAGTCCATCAGCGAGGAGACGAGGATGCGCACCGTCGACGGCGGCAGCTCCAGCGCGGCGGCGATGTCGGCGACGGCCAGGCCGCCGCCCGCCCCGGCGAACAGCCGCATCACCCGGCGGGCGTCCGGACTCAGGCCCTCGGTGGGCGCGTTGGCGGCGACGAGCACGCTCTCCAGTCGGACGTCGTCACGGGCACGGACCTGACCGCCGGTGCGGACATAGGGCCTGACCATGTCGGGGTCACGCCGCGGCCCCGTCATGCCGGTGAGCCGCCGTCCGTGGCCGGCACCCGGTCGGCGACGCCCAGCTCGTGCCCCACCCGGGTGGCGAGCCGCACCATGTGATGGGAGATCAGCCCCACATCGGCGTCCGGTCCGGTGGTGCACACCGACAGCATGGTGTTCTTCGCCGCGGTGGTCGTCAGGCCGATGCAGCCGACCGACTCGATGAGCAGCTGGCGCATGCCCTGACCGCCGGTGAACTCGTCCCAGGCCTTGCCCGCGGCCCGCAGCGCCGCCGTGAGCGCGGCGAACTTCTCCCCGTCGTCCTGACTGATCGTCTCGGTCCGGGCCTTCAGCAGCCCGTCGCTGCTCATCAGTACCGCGTAGCGGACGCCCTCGACGGTGCCGAGTTCCTGGTCGAGCAGCCAGCCCAGGCTGTTGGAGTGTGTGTCTTGCACGGTCAGTTTCCTTCGTCGTGTGCGGCGTCGTGTCCGGCGGGCGTCTGGGAGGTGTCGTCCATACGGCCGCGGCGGGTCCCCTCGGCCCACGCCGCGGCGATCGCGGGACGGCCCGGCCCGGCGGCGGGAGGTTCGGCCGACGTGCTCCGCGGCACCGCGGAGGCCTTGGCGCGCTTGCGCACGGTCAGCCCGCTGGCCGTCCTGGCCGGCGGGGCCGCGACCGGCTCGGACTTGGCGGCGGAGGCAGGCTGTGCGGCGGCACCGGCGTCCGCCCCGGCGGCAGCGGGGGAGGAGGATCCGGTGACCGCCGGAGAGCCGGAGCCGGCGGCACCCTGCTCGGCGGACCGGGAGGCCGCGCGGGAGGCCGCGCGGGAGGCGGGCTCGGCCGGAGCCGCCGGAGCCGGAGAGGTCAGCAGCTGCTTCGGCAGGACGAGCATGGCGCGCGTGCCCTGATAGATGTTCGGCGCGGTCAGCTCGACCCGGAACCCGTAGTCCTCCGCCAGCACGGACGCCACCCGCAGCCCGGTCTGGGGGTGGGCGCCCAGACGGGTGATGTCGTCGCGCTGCTTGCCGGACATCACATCGCTCGCCCACAGCAGGCGCTCGTCGTCCATGCGCAGCCCGGCGTCGTCGACGATCAGGAAACAGGCGTGGTGCCCCTGCTCCAGGGAGACATGCACACTCGCCGACGGCGGCGAGTAGCGCAGCGCGTTGTCCAGCAGCACGGCGAGGGTGTGCACCACCGCCTCCACCGCGCGCCCCTCGACCGCGACGGACCCCATATCCGGGTGCTTGATCCGCTCGTACCCCTCGATCCGGCCCATCGCCGCCTGCACGATGTCGGTCAGCGTCGTGGCGGGCCAGCGCCGGGAGAGCTTGTCACCGGCCAGCACGGCGTACCCCGAGGCGGTCAGCAGCATCTGCTGCGCCAGATGGTCGATCTCCACCAGCGTCGCGTACGCCTCGTCCGAGACGTGCCGCCGCACACCTTGGCTGACGGCCCGGCCGAGCCGCGCCGCACGAGCCACCACATTGTTGGCGAAGCCGCGCACCGCGGCCCGCGCCACACCCACCGACTCCTGCCGCACCTGCTCGACCTGGCGCGCGGCCTCCTGCCGGACCTCCTCGGCGGCACGGGCGGCGGCCGCACGCTCCTGCGCCCGGACCTCCTGCACCGCGGCGGTCACCGCACCCGGCAGGGCGCGCAGATGATCGGCGAGCGGAGTGCCGTCGAGATGCGGCGGTACGACGAGCCCGCCGCCATGCCCGCCACGGGACTGACCGTCGCTCACGGCCGCCGGAACCACCGTGGCCGCCAAGTGCCCCACGCACTGCTCGGCGGCGACGAGTTGCTGGGTGAGCCGGTCGTTGTGGCCGCGCAATAGCTCGGCCTGACGCTCGGCGCGATCGCTTTTGCGCCAAAAGTGCCAGGCGGATCCGGCACCGGCCAGCGCCGGCAACGCGGCGGCGGTCACTATGAGTTCGATCATCAGGTCCTCACGAGAGGGGGGAAGCCGTCGGAGTGCGGGGATCGTGGGCGGGCCTGGGCCGGTGGCCTGGGGAAGAGCGGAAGCCGGCCGCGGCCCCGCGCGGCCGGACGAACCCGGCGCACGGAACCGACCGGCCCGCCTCCGGCGGATGCGACACCGGCGCCGCCCGTCTGCGGCGGCGGTGGAGCGGACGTCCTGCCACGGCCGGTCACCTTCGGGCCGCCCTAACGCAGCGTCGCCCGGGACCGTTTCCCCGCCGGGCACGCGGAGACCGACGACTCAGCTGGGCGGACAGCGGCGAGGGCGCGCGACATGGATCTCCTGGTCCCGGACGAGGGCGTGCATGAGCGAGGAAGCGGCGACGCGCGGGTTCGAGGCAGCACGGTTGTGCCGCCACCGACCTGCGGCTTGCGCATGTGCTGGTGGCATTCGGCAGGGACCATACCGCTCCTGCTCACGCCTCGTGGCAGCCCGGTGACGGCGCCGGCCGGACACCGCTGACGGTATGGGCGGAAAATGCCACTTGGCGGTCAACTCGCTTTGGCTGAACAAAGAGTTGGCGCTCCGCGCCGGATCCTGGTAATGGGCCGTGCTGCTCATCCGGCAAGCGGTTGAAACCCGAAGAATACGTCGGCGCCCCGGGGCATGCTCAGCAGGGACCCTCAGCCGGGAACCGGACACCCAGCCACTGCTCGGCACCCCACTCCTCGAAGCGCCGGACCTCGGTGAATGCCAGTTTTCCGGCGAGACGCACCGAGCGTTCGTTGGCGGACTGCGTGCACAGCAGCACCGGTTCGCCGGGGCAGACGCCGAAGAACCATTCGAGAACGGCCGAGCACGCCTCGGCCGCATAGCCCTGACCCCACGCCTGCGGCAGCAACATGTAGCCGATTTCGGCCTCACCGCCCTCGGGACGGATGTGCCCCGGCCGCTCCGCGTCCCGCCGCTCGATCGTGACCGTGCCGATCATCGCGGCGTCGAGCTCGACCACGAACACCCCCGGCCGTCGCCCGGGCACCGGCGGCATCGCCCGCTCCAGCTCGTCACGCGGACGAGAGCCCCCGAGGTACGCGCGCACCTCCGGGGACGCGAACAGCTCGACGAACGCCGCACGGTCCCCGGCCTGCGACGCGCGCAGCACGAGCCGTTCGGTCCGTATCGGTTCAGGCGGCCAGGCAGCGGCTCCGAGTCCGGTCATGGCGCGCAACGTACCGCAGACCGCCATGCGGCAGGCCGAGATCGCGAGCCGGGCGCCTCGCCACCGTCACAGCAGGCTGCTCACGCGCCGTGCCCTGCCGCTGCCGCATCGGCCAGCAACGCCCCCGCGGCCTCGTCGTGCAGCGCATCCAGCGTCTCCATCTGCCGCTCCGCCCTGCGCAGCAGCTCCTCCAGGCGGGCCGCATCCAGCCGGGTGTCCCGCCGTGCCGCGGCGAGCAGGGCGCGCCAGCACAGTGCTTTGCCCTGCGCCGCCAGCCGCAGCACACCCAGCTCGACCAGCAGCGAGAGCCCGGAACCGCGCAGCAGCCGGCCGTTGGGCTTCAGCCGTCCGGCCTTCTCGCCCAGCCAGGCCCCGTACACCTTGTAGTGCTTGACCGGGATGCCCAGCTCGCCGAGCTGCCGCTGCAGCGCCAGCCGGTCCTGCCCGCACTGCCTCGCGATGTCCCTCAGCGTGTCGCCGTACCGGCCGTCACCGTGCTCCTGCACCATCCGCCGGGCCAGCTCCGCGGCGGCCGCCGCCCCGGCCAGGTGATCGTTGAGGAAGATCTCGAGCCTCTTCTGCCTCCTCTGCCGCGTCTCGGCGTCGCCGGTGCCGCCCGCCGTCCCGCTCGACCGGCTCCGGGCCTTGCCCGCTCCGACCGCGTCCCGGATCCGGTCGTAGGCACTGAGCGGCACCCCCAGGAGCGCATTGCCGGGCGGGCGCCTCGGGATGACAGGGTGGGGATGCGTGGGCGCACTCCGCCGCACCGTGTCCCACGCCGTGCCGAGCCGGCGCAGCTGCGCGGCGGGGAGGGACTCCTGCAGCCGCGGCAGGACCACATCCTCCTCGTCGCGGATGTCCTGCCGGATCAGGGCGAAGACCCGGCGCACCTTCTCCTCCCGCTCGGACGACCCCGGGCTCAGGCGTTCGATCCTCGCGACGAGATCGTTGATCTCCTGGTGCTCCTCCTCGACCAGGGACGTCAGCTCGTCCCCTCCCTGGACCGACCGCCGTACGGCCGGCCACAGCACGGTCTCCTCGGCGAAGGCATGGCTGAAGACCAGCTGCACGATCTCCTTCAGGACCCGCTCACGCTCCTCACCGTCGGCCAGAGCGCCCCAGCGGTCCATCAGCCGGTCCATCTCCGCATGATCGCGTCGTTGCCGGGCCAGCACGCTGGCCGGACCGCCCAGTTGCTCGACCGTCTGCTCCTCGATGCTCACAGTCACGGGTCGCTCCTCTCCGCTCACGGACCCGCCGTCGCCGTGGTCCCACGCGTGGTGGGTCGCCCACGCGAGCACGGGCCAGGTACCCCTCGCGGCCGCCGCGATGCTCGTGTGCGGCCGGTAACCGGCGGGGGACCCGGCCGTGCCCATGACGGCAACGCCCCCTCGCCGCTGACGGCGCCCCTCGCCGCCGGTCGGCGCGTCAGCGGGGCAGGGGAGTGGGTGAGCAGCGGCGTCACGGATACCCGCCCGCCATGATCGGACGAGCACTCTGGCAGGGCCTGGCCGCCGGCGCGGCCGGAGCGTCGCGATGACCCTCGGCGAGAAGTACGAGCAGGTGATCACCAGCCGTCCCGACTCCCCTGTACCGGCCCGTGTCCTGGCTCACCAGCGACCAGATTCTGGAGAACGCGACCGGCGTCGGTGCCCCGCCCTCCACCTGGCCCCGCCGCGAACTCGTCGTGGACGTGCTGCCACAAGACCGTCTACGCCTTCGCCACGGCATCGGCGACGATGCCGTGGCCGCGCGCGGCGGCCCAGGCCCCGGGCTACGGCACGCCGGACTCCGGGCCGGCCGTCACCCGGCCGCCGCCCCGGTGCGCCGCGCGGACGCCTTCGGCCGCTGAGCGCCCGTCCCGTCTTGCGGGCAGCGGCAGCCCCACCTCGAGGACGCGGCTAACGGCCGAGAAGACAGACCGCCGTGCTCAGTGCCGCCGAGCAGACGACGACGGCGCACGCGAATGCGGTGTGCCGCCGGAGCAGATCGCGCCGCAGCACCGCGTACCGCGCCTCGTACTCGCCCCGCAGCTGATCGGCCCGCTCAAGCGTCATCTGCAGCATCCGCCGGGTCAGCTCGATGCGCTGACGCACGTACTGACGAGTGACGTCCTCCGCTTGAGCGGTGGTCAGCCAGGGCAGCCGGGCGCACAGGCTCTCGGCCTCCCGATGGGCCTGCTCGTGGTGCGTGTGGGCCAGGAGATACCCCTCGACCCGCACGGCCAGGGCGCTTCCGAGCCCGTCCGGCGGCGTCTCTCGCTCGCCGCGTCTCATCGCGACTCGCCCTTGTGGCTGTCGGCGGGCACGGCGTCGCGCTTGCCGAGGTTCTCCGACTCGTCCAGCTCCGCCAGGTGCGGGTGGTGCAGATCGAAGGCCGGGGACTCGGACCGGATGCGCGGCAGAGTGACGAAGTTGTGGCGGGGCGGCGGGCACGACGTCGCCCACTCCAGAGAACGGCCGTAGCCCCAGGGATCGTCCACCTCGACCCGCTTGCCGTGCTGAGCGGTCTTCCACACGTTGTACAGGAAGGGCAGCGTGGACAGGCCGAGGAGGAAGGCGCCGATGCTGGAGACGGTGTTGAGGGCGGTGAAGCCGTCGGCGGCCAGGTAGTCCGCGTAGCGGCGCGGCATGCCCTCGGCACCGAGCCAGTGCTGCACCAGGAACGTCGTGTGGAACCCGACGAACAGCGTCCAGAAGTGCACCTTCTCCAGCCGCATGTCGAGCATGGTCCCGGTCATCTTCGGCCACCAGAAACTGAAGCCGCCGAACATCGCGAAGACGATCGTGCCGAACAGCACGTAGTGGAAGTGCGCCACCACGAAGTAGCTGTCGGTGACGTGGAAGTCCAGCGGCGGCGAGGCGAGCAGCACACCGGTCAGACCGCCGAAGAGGAAGGTGACGAGGAAGCCCACCGCCCACAGCATGGGCGGCTCGAAGGAGAGCGAGCCCTTCCACATCGTGCCGGCCCAGTTGAAGAACTTCACTCCGGTGGGGACGGCGATCAGGAAGCTCATGAAGGAGAAGAACGGCAGCAGCACCGCCTGCGTGGCGAACATGTGGTGCGCCCACACGGACACGGACAGACCGGTGATGGCGATGGTGGCACCGACCAGACCCATGTAGCCGAAGATCGGCTTCCGGCAGAAGACGGGAAGGATCTCGGTGACCACGCCGAAGAAGGGCAGGGCGAGGATGTAGACCTCGGGATGGCCGAAGAACCAGAACAGGTGCTGCCACAGCAGCGCCCCGCCGTTCTGCGGATCGTAGATGTGCGCACCGAACTTCCGGTCCGCCTCCAGGGCGAACAGCGCGGCCGCGAGGACCGGGAAGGCCAGCAGGACCAGCACCGAGGTCAGCAGCACGTTCCAGGTGAAGATCGGCATCCGGAACATCGTCATGCCCGGGGCCCGCATGCAGATGATCGTGGTGATGAAGTTGACGGCACCGAGGATGGTGCCGAACCCGGCCAGGGCCAGCCCCATGATCCACAGATCACCGCCGAGCTGAGGGGTCCGCTCGCCTCCGCTCAGCGGGGTGTACGCGGTCCAGCCGAAGTCGGCCGCGCCGTCGGGAACCATCAGGCTGCTGATCGCGATGAGCCCTCCGAAGAGGAACAGCCAGTACGAGAACATGTTCAGCCGGGGGAAGGCCACATCCGGGGAACCGATCTGCAGCGGCATGACCGCGTTGGCGAACCCGGCGAAGGTCGGAGTGGCGAACAGCAGCAGCATCACCGTGCCATGCATGGTGAACGCCTGGTTGTACTGCTCGTTCGACAGCAGCTGCGTTCCCGGGCGGGCCAGCTCCGCCCGGAGGGCCATGGCCAGGACCCCCCCGATCAGGAAGAACGCGAACGACGTGATCAGGTAGAGATGGCCGATCTTCTTGTGATCGGTCGTACTCAGCCAGGAGATGATCACGCGGCCGCGGCCATGGCGCTCGGCCACCGGAACTGGAGCAACGGGCTCGGTCTGGGTCGCCATCGGATACCTCTATCGGCAGCAGCGCATGAACGGCATCAGCAGCGGGGCGGGCCTCGGGCACCTCCCGCGAAGGACTGTCCCGTCAGCGGGGATCAGCCCAGCGCAAGGTAGCCGCGCTTCCGCCCCGGCCGCTTCCGCTGCGCGCTGTCCGTGACCCCATTGGACGCAGAGACCATTCGTCCGGGTGGCGTGCGGCCGTCAGAGCGGATGGTAGGACTTTCGGCGCCGGACCAGCCGTCCGCCCGTCCGGCGCCCGCCTACGTCTCGCCCTGCTCCGTGTCCTCGCCCTCCGCCTGCGACGGGGTCGTCCGGGGCACCTCGTCACGTTCGGGCGCCGTGCCCGCATCGCCCGGCGCTTCCCCGCCGCCGATCTCGTCGCACTCCATCTCGGCGGCCACGGCGGACACACCCGTCTCACCACCGAGCCCGCCCTACGGCTCTACGTCACGGGCACTGACGGACGTCAGGACGAGTGCACGATGCGCCGTACGTTCTCCACGCGCCCGCAGTCGGCCTTCAGCTGACGCTCGCGCTCGTCCCGGAACGCCGCGCCCAGTTCCTCCCGGCGCGACATCGCCACGTTCTCCCGCGCCCCGTTGAGGATCGTGCGCTCCTCCTCGTCCGTGTGGTGCGTGACGGCCTCCACCAGCTCCTCCAGCTTCGAGTCCCACTCCTCGGACCCGGCCTCCTCGACCTCGAGAAGCCCGAGCAGCGCCTCGTTGCCCTCGTCGTGCTCGTGCTCGCCGTGCTCCACCTCTTCGTCGTCGATGTCCTTGTAGCGCTTCAGCGCCGGGTAGACCTCTTTCTCCTCGGCCACCGCGTGGGCGATCAGCAGGGCCGAGAACTCGCGCAGCGCGGCCGCGCGGTCGGCCTCGACACTTCGCATCTGCCGGAACAGATCCTCCATGCGACGGTGGTCCTGGAGGATGAGCTCGACGACGTCCTGCGTCTGGGGCATGAGGCGGTACTCCTCGGGTGCGGGGGAATCTGGCCCCTACCGTCTGCCCCGTCGAAGCGCATCGAGTACTTCCCGTTCCGTCCATTTCGTTCCGGGTCCGGCGGTGTGACCGACGACTCCCGGGGCATGCGGGGATGCATGCGTGAAGCAAGGCCCAGCAGGAAACGGTGAAGCGAATCATGCTTTCACATGCACTGGAACAAGGCGTGCTCGTCCTCTCGATCCACGACGTGGTGGACGGCGGCCGGGGCGCTCTTCTCACGGAAATCACCGATCTGGTGCACGCCTGCAAGCCTGCCCCCGTAGTGATCATCCTGGCCGATCCGGCCGCGAACCGCACCGCACTCGGCGTCGTCCTGCGGGCCCACCGGCTGTGCAGCAGCCTCGGCATCATGATGTCCGTGGCCACGCACAGCGCCCTGGCCCGCCGCAGGCTCGAGGAGGACGCCGACACCAGCGGCATCCGCCTCGTCGTCCACGCCCGCACCGACACCGCCATCGCGACGACGGCGTACACCGCGGCCGCCTGAGCCCGCCCCTCATCCACGGCCCGGCCGCCCCGGCACCGCGGCTCTGCCGCCCCGGCACCGCGGCCCCGTCGCCCCGGCCGCCATGAAACCGAGCGGACGGGGTACCGGGACGGCGGCGATCACCGAACGCCCCGGCAAACCGAACGTCCCGGCACTTCGGTACTCCGGCACTTCGGTGCTCGGCACTCGCATCCGGCACCCGGCGCTCGGTAGGTGGGGAAATGAAGTCGACGGGTCAGCTGCGGCAGCTCAGGGCGCTGTACGCGGGCGGTGTGGCCGCCTGGACCTTCTGTCTGCTGCTGACGGTGCTCCAGGGCGGCGGAACGGCACGGCAGACGCTCACCCTGCTCGGGCTGCTCGTCGCCCTTCTCGTACTGTTGCTGTGGTCGACCTGGTGCCTCTGGGAGGCGGGCCCGCCCCGCGCGGCGTCCGACGGTGTTCCCGCGTCCCTTTCGGCTGCATCTGCACCGGAGCGAAACCGCTAGGCATGCACCCCCGAAGCGGGGGTATACGGACAGCTCTGGCCGCCGGGTACCGTCCGGCGGCCGAACACCGGGAGGGACCACATGCAGACGACCGTGCGGACCACCGCCGGGCGCTCCACCGAGATGCCTGAGATGACCGAACCGTCGAAGGTGGCGCCCAGGGACGCGCGGGAGCTGTCCAGGCTGTTCTTCGACCAGCTCGCCGTACTGGAGGAGGGGACCCCCGAGTACCAGTACGCGCGCAACACGCTGATCGAGATGAACATGTCTCTCGTCCGCTTCGCGGCCTCCCGGTTCCGCAGCCGCGGCCCGGAGGAGATGGAGGACATCGTCCAGGTCGGCATGATCGGTCTGATCAAGGCCATCGACCGGTTCGAGCTGACCCGCGAGGTGGAGTTCACCTCCTTCGCCGTCCCGTACATCGTGGGGGAGATCAAGCGCTTCTTCCGCGACACCTCCTGGGCCGTGCACGTGCCCCGGCGTCTGCAGGAGGCCCGGGTGCAGCTGGCCCGCGCCACGGAGGAGCTGCGCAGCCGGCTCGGCCGCAACCCCACGACCAAGGAACTCTCCGAGCTGATGAGCCTCTCGGAGGAGGAGGTCGTCGAGGCCCGGCTGGCGTCCAACGGCTACAACTCCGCATCCCTCGACGCGACCATCCACGGCAGCGAGGACGGCGAGGCCGCCCTGGCGGACTTCATCGGCTCCGACGACGCCGCCCTGGAACTGGTCGAGGACTTCCACGCCCTGGCGCCGATGATCGCCGGGCTGGGCGAACGCGACCGGCAGATCCTGCACTGGCGCTTCGTGGAGGAGCTCACCCAGAAGGACATCGGCGAACGCCTCGGCGTCTCCCAGATGCATGTCTCCCGGCTGATCTCCCGCCTTCTGGCCCGTCTGCGGGACGGTATGCTGGCCGCCCCCTGACCCGGCCCGCCGGCCGCGACCCCGCCGCGGCGGCCGCATGGCGGTGGGTACTGTCTCAGGGGCGAGAAGTGTTCTGACCGCACGGAAGGCGCAGGTGTTCCGTGCTCACGGGGGCGCGAAGGTTGTGCCGGACGGCGACAAGGTACTGAACGGGGCCCGGGCCCAGCGGGGCGTGGGCGGGACCGGCGTGTCCGTGACCTTCGAACACGCGGACTTCCCCGTGGCGGAGGCGCGCCGCTTCGCCCTCCGCTTCCTCGCCGGCCTGCCCGCGTCCGGCCCGCCCGTGCCGCCCCGGACGGCCGAGGCGGTGCAGCTCGTGGTGAGCGAGCTGGTCACCAACGCGATCAAGTACGGATCCCCTCCGGTGGAGCTGTCGCTGACCGTGGCCCAGGGCATGCTGTCCATCACCGTCCGGGACGGCGAGCGTGTCATGCCCACCCAGCGCGCGGCCGATCCGACCCGGGTGGGCCAGCACGGACTGGAGATCGTCGCCGCACTGAGTCAGGACATCGACATCCAGGGCGAACCCAACGGCAAGCGAGTCACCGCCCGCATCGCGCTCTGAAGCGACGAAGCGTCCTCATCGCGAGGTGAATGCAGGCCGGACCGCCGCCTCCCGCGGCCGCCCGGCCTTTCGTCATCCCACCGGCGCCCGGGCCGCCGGGACCCCCGGCCTCTCACCGCCGCCGCGGCCGCCCGGCCCTGCGGCGTCTCACCGCCACCGGCAGACGCCTCCCACGGCCCCGTCCGCGCAGCCGCACTCCACCGCCCTCTACGTGGACGACGCCGAGGTCTTCATCACCTTCCTCACCTGGACCGCCCACCTGCTTCAGGCCCGCAAGGTGCCCGCCGCCTCCCTGGTCACCGGCCTGGACATCCTCGCCGAGCAACTGCACGACTTCCCCCGCGCGCTGCGCATCCTCACGGCGGGCAGGTCCGCCCTGCACGACAACGTGGCCGCACCCCGCCGCCGCGGGCGCCGACGCCTGACCGCGACGGGCCATCCGAACCGGCTCAGGCGCATGATGGGCGGACTGTCTCGCGCCGGGCTGCTCGCCGCGCGGGCCTTGCCGGACACGCTGATAATGGGAGATGAACGCCACCCGAGCCGTCCCTGCCGGTGTCGCCGACGTGGCCGCCGGCCGGCTCGCGGGACTTGCACACGCAGGTGAGAAACGCCAGTTCACCAACGACTGCATCGCCTGCCGGGCCCCGATCAACGCGACTGTCTCCGCTGGGTCGCTACCGGCTCCATGCCCCGGGCATGGCCGGGACAACGCCCGACCGTCGAAGTGGATCAAGGGCATCAGGATCGCCGAGCACCGACGCATGAGGAGAAGTCAGATGGGCGCCTGGACCGAAATCGAGGGCGGCGGAGCGACGCCGTCCGGGCCCGCCGGCATTGTGAGCAGAGACAGGATACGTCTCGCAGCCAGAGGGTTCGACAATCGCGTCTACATCAACGTGTCCGATGGAGGGCCGTTCGGCACCTGGGAGAACAACCTGGATGGATTCAGTGCATCCGAACCGGCCTACAGCCTCTTTCACGACGCGGGTGTTCTGTTTGTCCGCGGCATGGACGACCGGATCTACAACGGGGGTGCCGGCACACCGGATTTCGTGGAAGTCGAAGGCGGAGGGCTGACGGGTTCGGCGCCGGCTGCCCTCGGCGACGGTCCCGATCTGCACCTGTTCGTGCGCGGGACCGACGACCGCATCTACCACAACCAAGCCCGGTCCGACACGCCGTTCGGTACATGGGTCGAGGTCGAGGGCGCCGGACTGACGAGCTCGGAGCCGGGCGCCGTCATGGTCGGAGACGTTCTGCATCTGTACGTGCGCGGGACCGACGACCGCATCTATCACAACCGCGCACCTCGAGGACAGCCGTTCAGCGGCTGGGCCGAGGTCGAGGGCGGCGGACTGACGAGCTCGGGGCCGGCCCCTGTTGCGTTCAACGGTTCGGTGCACCTGTTCGTACGCGGGACCGACAACCGGATCTACCGCAATACCGGCGACGGCGACCACTTCGGTGCCCCATGGGTTGAGGTCGAAGGCAGCGGCATGACCCTCTCGAGGCCCGCTCCCGTGGTGTTCAACGGCGCGGTGCACCTGTTCGTGCGCGGGACCGACAACCGGTTCTACCGCAATCGTCTGGACACGTGAGGGGCAGTAGCTGTCCCTGCCCTGTGCCGCCTGTGCGACGATCACACTCGTGACGAGCGTGCACGGGGACTTCGAGCTGACCATGGGCGAACTGCGTGTCGTGGCGCGCTATGTCGCCGACACGGCGCAGGAACTGCTGCCGCTGTTCGAGGAGGCGCATCCGGACGACGGCCGGCCACGAGCGGCCGTCGACGCGGCACGGGAGTTCATCGACGGTGCCCCCAGAACGGGACTTCAGCGGGTCGCCTCGATGGACGCCCACCGGGCGGCGCAGGAGGCGGCCACCGAGACTGCCCGGCTCGCCGCCCAGGCCGCCGGAGACGCCGCGTCCGCCGCCTATCTGCATCCGATCGCCAAGGCCCACCAGGTGGGCCACATCCTGCGGGCCGCCGCCAACGCGGCACGCATCGCCGAGATCCGCGCGGGCGAGGACCCCGCTGCCTGCGACAAGGCCCTCGAAGAGGCCCGCGCACGTGCCACACCCGCCCTCAGGGGCATCCTCGAGCGGTACCCTCCGGCGCCCCGCGGCAGAAGCCGTACCGCGCAGCTCATGGCAGACCTGGACGCCTCGCTGCGCACACCGCCTGCGTGACACGCCCGAGCGGGGGTAGCCGGAGTGTCCCGAGGGCCGCTGAGGCGAACCCCGCACCGGGACGCGCCATGAGACCGCGTCAGCAGAGCGGGTGACCCCCGCATCGAGCCCCCGGACCTCGAACGCCAGGGCGCGGCACGGGAAAGGGCGGACAGGATGACCACGGTCGCACGGCAGGGCGGCGGCGGAGGAGGCTCCAGCGGCCTCTACGACGTACTGGAGCTGATCCTCGACCGAGGGCTGGTGATCGACGCCTTCGTGCGGGTCTCCCTCATCGGCATCGAGGTACTCAAGATCGACGTCCGGGTCGTGGTGGCCAGCGTCGACACCTACCTGCGCTTCGCCGAGGCCTGCAACCGGCTCGACCTCGAGTCGGGACCGCGCAAGCCGGCCGGACTGACCGAACTCCCGGGCCGGATGACCGAGTCCGGGGCCTACGGCAAGACCAAGGGCGTCCTGTCCGGAGCCGTGGAGGCGATCTCGGACGCCTTCCAGCAGACCCGCGACGAGGAACCGAAGCGCTGAACGCGGGCGGCTGCTTCGCTTCGGCCGAATGACGACTGTTCACGGCGGCCGAACGCCAATGCCTTGTGCGCCCACGCCAGTTCCGCGGATCCCGTGATGAGCGAGTACTGGGAGGCTGACCATGGCACGCCGGCTTCTCATCGCGGTGCTCGCTATCGCCATGACCGTCGCGGCCGCCATGACCTCGGCCGCGGCACAGCCCTCCTCCTGGCAGCACGTCCCTCCTGGCAGCACGTCCCGGTCCCGGCGGAAGTGCGCCCGGAAGCAGGGCTGAACGAGGCCGTGGCCTTCGGCCCGGACCGGGGATGGGCGGTCGGCACCGAGGGCGCCGCCCGCAACACGCCCGGCTCCCTGCTGATGCTGCGCTGGGACGGGGCTGCCTGGCAGCGCCAGACCCTGCCCGGCACCGGCTGGCAGGGAGAGCTGCTGTCCATCGCCGGGACCTCACCCGAGAAGGTCTGGGCCGTGGGCCGCGACGCCTCCGGCGGCACCCGGCTGCTCCGCCGCGACGGCGCCGCCTGGCACGAGTGCCCGCCGCCACCGGGCGTGCAGCTGTCCAAGGTGGTCTCCGGCGGAGGTGAGACCTGTCTGATCGGTACCCGGGACGGGGAGCAGGCCCTGCTGCGCCGGGACCGGAGCTGCTGGCAGGAGCTGCCCGTGCCGCCGGGCTCGGTGTACGGGCTCCATGTCCGGGCCGCCGACGACGTCTGGGCGGCGGGCGCCACCGCGGCGGGAGCGGCCGTGCCCCACTGGGACGGGCAGGCGTGGCAGCAGACGATCGTGTACGGCGGACCCCGCTCGGCCGTGGGCAGCGTGCCGGCGGTCTCGCCGACGGAGGTGTGGGCCGGCGGCACGGCCGGGTTCGTCGGAGGCCCGCCGGGCCGGCCCATTCCGCCCCTGCTGGTCCGCTGGGACGGGGAGACCTGGAGCAGGGTGACCGTGCCGACCGACTTCGGCTCGATCAGCTCCCTGGCCGCCGACGGGTCCGGTGCGCCGGCCTGGGTCTCGGTGGACGGCTCCCAGAAGTGGGGGCCGCGGCCGCCCGGCAGCAGCCCGCCGCTGATTCCCGGCCCGGACTTCCTCTCCTGGAACGGCCAGTCGTTCACCGGGCACGACGAACCGGCGGTGGCGGGGGAGGGGCAGTCCCGCACGCTGCGGCTGGCACCGGTGCCGGGCACGGAGGCGGTGTGGTCGGTCGGCCGCGCCAACGGGCCGGAGAACTCCGTCGTTCGGCGCATCCTGCGGTTCGGCTGAGCCCCCTCGCCCGGTCGCGGCCGCCGTCCACCGCGCGTGATCAGTGATCAGTCATGCGTGGTCAGTGATGCGTGATCAGTGATGCGTGATCAGTGATGCGTGATCAGTGATGCCCGAGGACGGTCCGCATCCGCTGGTAGCGGTCCAGGTCCTCCCAGGTGTCGTGATCGGGCGGGCCGGGATCGAGGCGTCCGGCGCTCCAGGCCCAGATACTGGCGGCAATACCGGTGATCAGGGGAATGAGCAGCCACAGCAGGGCGCTCACCGTGCAACCTCCTTCCAGACTTCTCGACTTCTCCGTTGACGTGCGTCCGGACTGCTTCCTTCGGGACGTGAGCTTCCTCCGGGACGTGAGCTGTTCGGGTCCCGTCAGGACGTGAGCTGTTTGGGCGAGCCGCCGGAGATGGCGATCTTCCGGGGCTTCGCATGCGCGGCCAGCGGGATGCGCAGGGTGAGGACCCCGTTGTCGTAGACCGCCTCGGCGGCCTCGACGTCCACACTCTCCGAGAGCGGCAGGCGGCGGGTGAACCGTCCCGTCGGCCGCTCGGTGAGCAGCGCCCGGGCACCGGCAGGGACCGGTGAGGGCCGCTCCGCGGTGAGAGTGAGCGTGTTCTGCTCCGTCGTCAGTTCGATGCTGGAGCGGTCCATGCCCGGCAGGTCGAACTGCAGGTACAGCGCCTCGTCGTCCCGCCAGGCGTCCGCCGGTATGACGGTGCCGGCCGAGTCGGCGACGGTGTGCGCGAGCTGTCGCACGAGCCGGTCGAGATCGCCCAGAGCGCCGGTCCGCGCAGGCATGACCACGTTCTCACCCTCCAAGTCCCTGAACGGATGCACCAGTCCATCCATATAGCCAACGGCAAGAAAATTGACAAGTGGCTACTGGCTGAAGTTGACAGGAAGAGACTCAACTCGAGGGCTGGGTCAGGCACCTGCCGCTGGTTCGCGGAGGACGAGTCGACCCATCGATGAAACGACACAACTCATGCAGTCGCAGAGCGGCTACCTGCTCACCGTCTCCTACGCGATCCAGCTCGGCGTCTCCAGCGGCACCACGGCCCTGATCGACGGTGTCCAGCCCCTGGTCGCCGGCGCCCTCGCCGGACCCCTGCTGCGCCAGTACGTCTCAGCCAGGCAGTGGCTCGGACTCTGCCTGGGCGTGAGCGGCGCCCTCGTGGTCACCCTGGCCGACGCCACGGCCGGTACCGGAGCACCCTCATGGGCCTACCTCGTCCCCTTCCTCGGCATGCTCTCGCTGGTGGCGGCGACCTTCTTCGAGGGCCGCTCCCGCACGTCGGTCGATCCCGTCGTCTCGATGACCGTTCACTGCGTGACGAGCGCGGCGGTCTTCTCCGCACTCGCGGTGACCGCGGGCGCCGCGGCGCCGCCCGCCCGGCCGGCGTTCTGGACCGCGATCACCTGGCTCGTCGTCCTGCCGACCTTCGGCGGATACGGGCTGTACTGGCTCATCCTGAAGCGCTCCGGAGTCACCAAGGTCAACACGCTGATGTTCCTCATGGCGCCGGTCACGGCAGTCTGGGGAGCCCTGATGTTCGCCGAGCCGCTCGGCCCGCAGACCGCCGCCGGTCTGGCCCTCGGTCTGGTGGCAGTGATCATGGTGTACCGCGGAGCCCCCGCCTCCGGCGGTCCGGGACCCCCGGGCGGTCCCGCCACGGGAGAAGCGCCCGCCGGCTCCCGCGACCGGCCGATCGCCTCCGTTTGACATGTGCCCAGCCGGTGTCAGCCTGGAGGACGGGGGTGAACGGCGTAAGGAGACCTGGCATGGCAGTTCGACGAGGATGGCGCTCCGCAGCACGGCAGCTCCCGCTCAGACTCACGGTCGGCGCATTCTTCCTGAACTCCGGACTGTCCAAACGCGGCGCGGACGACGCCACGGCCGAGCAACTTCACCAGTTCGCCGCCGGCACCTACCCGTTCCTCAACAAGCTGGACGCCCAGCGGTTCGTACGGCTGCTCTCCGCGGGAGAGGTCGCCATCGCCGCCGCCCTGCTGCTGCCGGTCGTCCCCGCCGCGGTCGCGGGCACGGCGGTGACCGCGTTCTCCGCCGGCACACTGGGGCTCTACCTGAGGACTCCCGGCATGCGGCGGGAAGGCAGCGTGCTCCCCACCGAGCAGGGCATTCCCCTCGCCAAGGACGTGTGGATCCTGGGCATCGGCCTCTCCCTCCTGGCCGAGGGGCTGAGGCGCAGGCGCCGCTGACCCCCGGGTCAGGGCAGGCGGCCGGGCGGCATCATGTCGTGCACCGGCAGCAGGTCGAAGAAGTCGTGCTCGGCCGCGGGCCGGTACCGCACGAGCGCCGCGAAGCGGACGACGCGCACGAGCACATGGTCGATCGCCTCCGGCGCCGCCTCGTCCAGGGACTCGTGGACCGCGCCGTGCCAGTAGCCCGCGCTGGTGAGGGGATCGCCGGTCCCCTCGTCCGGGGCCCGGGAGGGCTGAAGGCTCACCGGCAGATACAGCTGGGTGACGCCCTTGTCCGCGCACGCCCGGGCGAGCACCCTGCCGGTGAGACCCTCCCCGCCGTGCTCTCCGGGGGCGAACGCCGCCAGCATCACCAGCAGCGGCCGCTCACCGACACCCGGCCAGCACTGGGTGAAGGCCTGGCCGGACCCGGCCGCCTGCTCGCCGCTGTCCCGGTGCTCGTAACGCCCGCCCGCGTCGCCGGGGTCGGGCCGGACGGCGCCGTCGAAGTAGGCCCACCGCCACCCCTCGGCCCGCCCGTCGGCGTTGCCCGCCTGCGCGCCCCTGGTCCAGCCGTCCATGTAACCGGGGTCCCGCCTACTCGGCGTCGGGGGAACGCGGGGCGGGGAGCTGATGCCGGCGTCGTAGCCGTCCTGCCAGCCCCTGACCTCGACGGGCACGAAGCGCCCGGGCTCGTCCGGAACCGCATACGGATTGTGCTGGGGCATGGTATGCCTCCTAGCTCGTCTCGAGAACGTCGAATCGCAGTCCGCTCGAGCCGCTGCCGGTCCCGCTGCGCTTGCGGCGGGTGGCCCAGGCGTGGGCACTGCCGTTGCGCCAGCGGCTGTACTGGCGGCTGCGTTCGACACGGACGCCGGAGCGCGGCACCTCCTCCTCGTGCAGCCAGTCGGTCTCGTTGAGCAGCCGGCCGAGGGGACTCGGCGGCTCGGACGCGTCCCTGACCAGCCGGACCAGCCGGAGCCGGTACTGATCCTGATCGGGCTGCCCGTCGAGCAGCTGCGGCACCAGCGGGTACCAGTGCGCGGGCACGGTCGTGGCCACCCGGTAGCGCGGCGGACTGCCGGACGCGGCGCCGTCGGGCCCCGCCTCCGTCGCCGCCGGGCGGCCCGCGGCGATCCAGCGGGCGTAGCGGTCGATGGGCTCGCCGGCCCGGTCGGCGACCTTCTCCTCGACGGCCCAGGCCAGATTGGCCCCTTCGTCCCGCAGGAACAGCACGGACTCCACCGGCGGGCTCTCCAGGCCCTCGGGCAGCGAGGCGGGCCGGTAGAACCACGGCGAGGGCGGCGGCGTCGTCCCGGCGCCCTCGGTGTCCCCGGCGGCCGCGCCCTGCGGCTCGCTCAGCGTGTAGACGTTCCACTCGGGGTCCTCGGCCGCCGCGGGCGCCAGCGTGGTCACCCCGCCGAACACATCGGTGACGGTGCACTCGACGACCCGGGACAGCGAGCCGGGCAGGGCCGGCAAGGGGGCGCAGAACCAGTCGTTCTCGTAGACGGTGGCGAACGCGACGAGCAGCAGCCGCCCCAGATCGGCGGGGGAGGCGTCGACCGAGCCGAGGTCGACACGCGCGTCCTCCAGCTCCCAGAAGCGGGAGACGGGCATGCCGCCGTAACGGGCGGGTGTGGGGACGGTCGTGCGCGCGTCGCGGACGACGGCGGCCTCGGCCACCGGTGCCCGGGCGGGTGCCGCGTCGAAGGCCCACCAGTCGAGATGCCCTCCGTGATACTCGGCCGCCTGCAACGGCACGTCCGGCACGCTGGAGGCGCGCACCGCGAAGGAGTACTCCATGCGGTGCGGGTCCCAGGTGCGCGCCGGACCCCGGGGCTGCGCCGGTGCGCGGGCGGTCCACCAGGCCAGCCACTGCGCGGCGGCCGTCGCGAGGGCCTCACGGCTCTCCTCCGCCGCCCCGAACTGTGCGGCGGCCTCCGCATCTCGTGCGGCCAGCCGCTCCAGCCAAGGCACCAGGGCGACCGGGTCGGGCAGCCGCTCCCGCACGGTCGCGGCGGAGGCGTCCGGTGCCAGGGCGCCGGACGGGCCGAAGGCACACGTCCGGGCGAAGGCGGGCAGCAGCGGGAGCAGACCGGCCGCCGCCAGCGCGCGCCGCCACCGCAGTCCTCCGGCCAGCACCAGCCGGGGATCGGGACCGTCGCTCGCCTCCTCCTCGACCAGCTCCTCCAGCACCATGGCCGAGGGATCGTACGGCTGCCAGGCCTCCGGGTCGTCCTGCCCGGCGCGCCAGCCGTCCAGCAGATGCCGCTCCTGGGCGACCGACACATGCACGGGCGAGGCCGCGTCGTCCCCCGTGAACTCGCCGAACGCGTACTGCCGGGCGAGGAACCACGCCGCGTCGTGCACCACCGCGGCCAGCGCCTCCTCGATGCCGGTGTCGCGCGGCACCGGCTCATAGCGGAACATCGCCATGACTACTCCACGGGTCTAGTGAATGCCCCCGGTGGGGGGTTCGGCGCATTGCACGGGCAGCACTCCGCGCAGCTCGGTGACATCGTTGAGGTCCATCCCGCGGACCCGGGCCAGGGCGAACGCCTCCTCCACCACGGCGTGCACGTCCTCCATGCACCAGCCGCGCGACGGATCGGGCGGCACGGCGAGCAGCCACGCCTGCGGGGCGCGCGCGTCCGGCTGGTTGTAGTGGAAGGCCAGAGCTCCCATCTCCTCGTCCACCGGTTCGGGCGCCGTCTCGCTCCACGCGTCCACCACGATGCCCGCCACTCGTGCGACGTCCGGGGGAGCGCCGTCCGTCCTGAGCACCGCGCAGTGCAGCGGCGCGGGCTCGCTGCGGGAGGGCACGGGCACCGGTCCGCGGGCGATCCAGCTCCGCCCGGCGGGCACTTGGGCGACGTGGACGCCGCCGGGCGCGGCCGACGCGAGGACCTCGGACGCGGCCAGCGCGTCACCGAGGGCGCGGACCCGGGGCCTGATCCGCTCCATCTCCGTCAGCCAGTCGGCGACCGCGTCGTCGTCCGCGCCCTCGGGGCGTGCGGCGGTCAGGGCACCGCCCGGCGGTGTCCCGGTCAGGTTCAGCACCGGCAGTACCGGGAGCGACTCACCGAGCACGCACGCCACGGCCGTGCGGACCGCGGTCGCCCATTCGAGCACGGCCGCCGGGTCCTGCGGTGGTTCTGGCAGGGCGGCGACGGGGGAGGCGTCGAAGCGGTCGAGAACGGAACAGGCCTGATCCCGCAGGGCCTCCAGCCCCGCCTCGTCGCCCGGCGCCCCCAGGGTGTACGCGGCGTGCACACCGTGGTCGGCGAGCGCGTCGAGATGCTGGGCGAGGGCGTCCGCGCCGTCGGGGAGCAGCTTCACCTGCTCCCGCAGCCGGGCCAGGTTGGAGGTGACGCCGTTCAGCCAGGTCGTCACCCGCGTCCACAGCTCCCGCAGATCGGCGCCGGCCCAGCCGTCCGCCACGGTGTCGTCCAGGTCCGAGCCGAGCAGCGGGCGGGCGTCGCGGAGCACCGCACCCAACGACCGGCACAGCTGCTGGAGTTCGGCGAAACGGGCCGCCGAGGCCGGCGTGACCTGGGGCGGGGCCGACCCGGCACCGGCCGAGAGCGCCGCCGTGTGCCGCAGCAGCCGCCGGGCCAGCGGATTGTCCCGGGCCGCCGGGGAGCCGTCGGTCCGGTCATCGGTGAGGGCGGAGCCGAGTACGGCGTCGAGGGCGCAGATCCCGAGGTCGGACAGGGAGACCGTGACGGGTGCCGCAGGATCGCCGAAGTCGAAGCGCCAGGCCGAGGCGTCGCCCAGGCGGGCCTGGCACCAGCGTTCCAGTCCGGGTTCGAGGGCGGCGAGCGGACGCCCGGCGGCCCAGCCGGCCGTGCCGCCCGCCGGGGCGACGACACCGAGCCGGTGCGTGACCGCCACCGCGGCCCGGGGAGTGCGGATCACATCGAAGTCCTGGGGCAGGCTGTCGCCCCGGGCGATGCCGTCCGCGGCCGCTCCCGACCGGACCGGGTTGCCCCCGACGAGCTGATGGACGCTCTCCGCGAGCAGCAGGTCGCCGACCGCGTCGACCGTCGTCTCCAGGTCCGTCATGAGCGCGTCGGCCTGGCCGAGCAGCGGCAGCTCGGCCTCCGTGACATCCAGGCCCAGGTCGGCCAGCGTCCGGCCGTGCACGAGCCAGTCGTCGAGCAAAGCCTGACCGTCCACCACGGACCGTTCGGCCATCGCCGTGCGGGCCGCCTCGCTGCCCTCCGTGGCCTTGTCGACCAGGTCCGGCATCGGAAAGGCGAGCCGCAGGGGGCGGATCAGCGTGTCCAACTGGGCGTCGTGCAGGGCGCGTTCGAGACGGTAGCCAAGGAGGGCGCGCAGGGTCTGGCCCGAGCGGACGCCGTCGATGGTGGCCAGGGCCCGGCGCACCCGGCCGGAGGAGAGGTTGATGCCGAAGGCCTGACGGTCGGAGTGGCTGAGCCAGCCCGAGCGCAGCACGGCCAGTGTGGTCGCGTGGTGCATGGAGGGGGCGACGAGGTAGCCGTCGTGGATCTCAGGGTTCACCGAGTCCTCCGAGTCCTCCGAGTCGCCTTCGGCGCCCGTTCCGCCGTCCTCCCCGGCGGCGTCCACCTCCCCGGACCCGGCCGCCTCGTCTGCTGCGCCCGCATCCGTGACCTCCGCGGCCGCGGCCGCGTCTCCGGTTGTGCTGGCCTCGTCGGTTGGGGCTGGGTCTCCGGTTGTGCTGGCCTCGTCGGTTGGGGCTGGGTCTCCGGTTGTGCTGGCCTCGTCGGTTGGGGCTGGGTCTCCGGTTGTGCTGGCCTCGTCGGTCGGGGCTGCGTCTCCGGTCGTGCTCGTCCCGTCGGTTGCGCCCGCGTCTCCGGTTGCGCTCGCCTCGCCGGCCGCGTCCGTGGTCTCGCTCGTCCCGTTCGCTGCGCCCGCGCCCCCGGTCTCGCTCGTCCCGTCGGTTGCGCCCGCGTCCGTGGTGTCGCCGGACCCGCCTGCCGCGTCCACCTCCTCAGTGGCGTCCGCATCCGCCCCGTCCGCCATCGCCGCTTCCCGCGGTGCGACACCGGTGACCCACCCGTACGCCCCGATGTGCGTGCCCGCCGGGCTGTCCGTGCGCAGCCGGTCCAGCCTGGCCGAGGCCACCGAGGTCATCCACGCGTCGAGCCGGTGCGTCTGCGTGTCGAGCACCTCGCACAGCAGCCGCTCCACATGGGCGAGGTCTCCTCCCGCCCGGTCCTCCGCCTCGGCCAGCTGGCCGAGGGCCAGGCAGATCCAGTCGTAGGCGTCCGGGGCGAAGCCGGCCTCGGCCGCGAGCCGGCCGTCGATCAGGCGCACCCCGGGCTCCACCCGCCTGCTCTCGCCCTCCAGTTGCAGCCGCAGCGCCTCCCGGTGCATCCGCAGCACCGTCATGGCGACGTGGTAGAAGAGCCCGAGCTTGCCGCCGGCCGCTCCGTTGATCATCACCTCGAAGGCGCGCAGGCGTTCCGCGCGTTCCGGTGTCATCTCGTGCTGGTCGGCCATGAGCGGGGCGGTCTCCTGCCACCAGTCCCACATCCCGCGCAGGGGGGCCTGGTTCACCAGTTCGCGCAGCTCCGGGCTCGTCTCCTGCGCGACGAAGAACTCCTGGGGCGTGGCCGGCGGCACCTCCTCCAGGCCGGGCGGCTCGGCCCAGGCGAAGCCGCTGCGGTGCGGGATCGAGCCGGTCGGGGTGTCGGGAGGCGGGGCGAAGGGCGGGGTCTTGGGCGTCTGGAGGAGGTACCTCAGACGGCGGGAGGCGGGCAGCCGGTGCAGCAGATCGTTGATCACTGCGTCGGGATCGCCGCCCGCGGCGACGCTCGGGGCGCGCCAGCCCTGGGACTCGACGAAGGTGCGGAAGCCCGAGATGTGGTTCAGGATCCGCAGATCGACCTCGGTTCCGTGCCACAGGTCCAGCGAGGTCACGGGCAGGACGCCATAGGGCTGCCGGCCCACGCGCAGGCTGGGCAGCGGGCCGCGTCCGTTCACATGGTCGACGTAGTGGGAGACCAGGAACAGCAGATCCGGCAGGGGTGTCCGCTCGCCCTCGGGGTCGACGGGCCGCCAGTTGGAGGAGGCGGCGGCCAGGGCGCCGAGGGCGGCCCGCAGATGCAGCAGCAGCTCGTGATCGTCCTCGTTCAGGCCGTCGGGGACGTCCTTGAGCACCTCCCCGGCGGCCGGGCCGAGCGCATGGGCGATGCGGGCCGCCGCCTGAGGGCTGCCGGGCTGGAACGCGGCCCGCTGTGCGGCGAGCCGTTCCGGGGCCGCCTGGGGGCTCCGGGAGTGCCAGGCGGACCTCTTCTGCGCGGTGTTGTTGGTGGCGGTACCGGTCGGCAGCACGCTCAGCCCGTCGGTGCAGCGATGGGCCTCCAGCAAGGTGCCCACCAGGTTCGCCGTGTCCTGTGCCGGGCCTCCCCGGACGCCGGCGACCGTGATCAGGTCGAACCGCTGCGGAAGGTCCTCGGTCAGGGGCACCCGCACGCCCATGCCCACCTTGACGGCCTCGTCGAAATCGGTGAGCCACAGCGGCGGTTCGGTGGCGGAGGGCGCCAGGCCGACGTCCAGCGTGGCGGGGACGGGCTCGCCCTCCTGCCGCCACACGAGCACGATCTGCCCGTCCCCGGTGACCTGATAGCCGGAGAACACCAGCCGGTCGGGGAGGACGTAGGTGTGGGCCGCGCGGGTCCAGGCGCTCTCGCGTGCCTCCGGCTCGGCGGTGAACGGCCCCGGGTCGGGCGGTGCGGCGCCGTCGGGTGCCGCGGCCTGTGGCGGCTCGCCCTGCGGGTGGTACACCTTCGTCGCCCAGGTGGCCCGCCCCGGGCCGATCAGCGT
The DNA here is from genome assembly GCF_039526425.1 of Streptomyces thermospinosisporus. Classification (NCBI taxonomy): domain Bacteria; kingdom Bacillati; phylum Actinomycetota; class Actinomycetes; order Kitasatosporales; family Streptomycetaceae; genus Streptomyces; species Streptomyces thermospinosisporus. The sequence continues at coordinate 31,514 of NZ_BAAAIZ010000032.1, read as the reverse complement.
CACCAGCCCGTTCCACGCGGCGGTCAGACGGGCCTGGTCGGCGCCTGCGGCCCAGACGGCCTTCCAGTAGGCCTCGGTGGCGGCGCGTTCGGCGGCGGTGAGGCCCCTCTCGTGGGAGTCGACATGGATCTCGTCCGGGTAGGCGCGGATCCACAGCTCCGGCCGCTCCGCGGTCCGGAACACGGTCTCCAGGCGGAGCGGCAGCAGCACCACCGGGTCCTTCGGGCCGTCCGGCCACAGCGGGGGAGCCTCGCCCGCGACCTCCCGGTAGACCTCCCGGGCCTGCTGCAGCCGGGTCTCGGCCGCCTCGGCCTCCTGACGCTGGTCGAGCATCTCCTGCTGCACGTTCGGGTCGGGCGGCTCGGCCAGGACGCGCTTCTCCAGCCCGGCGAGATTGGCCCTGGACCAGTTCAGTGCGATCCGGGCGTCGGCGACGTCCCGGTGTGCCTTCGCGATACGGGTGTCCACGTCAGGGGTCTCCGATCAGACTGCGGGCGGAACGGACGACGCGGAACGGCCGTTGCAGGGCCATGTTGGCCACCTCGGCCGCGTTCCACTGCCCGGCGATCACCGGTGCGGGTGTGCCGGCCGCGGGAAGGACACGCCCGTCGATCTCGGCGAAGCCGCGGCCCGCGTCCACGACGCTCCAGTTCAGGTCGCTCCACGGCGGCGCCGGCTGCTCCACGAAGGTTCCCTCCTCGGCCTGCGCGGCCTGGGTCTCGGGGGTGTCGAAGCCGAACCGCACCCGCTGGGCGTTCTCGGCGAGGACGAACCACCAGTCGTGCACGTCGCTCTCGGGCAGCTCGAAGGCGTAGGCGGCGGTCTGCTCGTCGAGACCGAGCACCATCACGGGCCGCTTCCACGTGCTCTCGGCGAGATCCGGCTGGCGCCGGGCCTCGGGCGGCAGCGCGGCCACGGTCATGTCGGGGTAGCGCCGAACCAGCGGCCCCCGGATCAGCAGCACGTCCAGGCCGCCCGCCCCGGCCGCCAGGTGGGAGCCGAGCGCGCCGTCCGGCGCCCAGGTGTGAATGGGAGGAGTGTCGGCCACACCGTCGGTGCGCGGCCAGAACTGCGTGAACGACGTCCCCCTGAGGTCGGTGGGGTACTCCCGCCAGCGCATCTCCCGGTTGAACTCGTCGTTGACGCCCACCATGAAGGCGGCGATGAACTCCGGGTTGGCCTTGAGCAGCACGGCACGGTTGTCCGGGATGGTGGCCGAGCCGGGCAGGAACCAGTCGGGCCAGCGCTCCTTGAGGGCGAGGGCGAGCGGCGCGGGGAACGCGGGGCCCGCCATCACCGGGTCGGTCGGTGCCGTGGTCTCGGCGGCCAGGAAGCCGGGCGCCGGTTCCGCCAGGTGCCTCAGCCGTGCCGCGAGCAGCGGGCCCGGTTCGAGCGCGGCCGCCAGCCGTTCGCCCAGCGCCGCCTGGTCGACGGGCACGCCCGCTTCCAGAAGCCGGCTGCCGGGATCGTCCGCCACCGCGTCCTGGGGCAGCACCTGGTGCAGCGCCGGCATGGTGAGCATGCCGCCCTGCACCATCTCCCCGAACCGCTGGGCGAGTTCCCCGGTCAGCGGCGCGACATTGTCCGGGGTGAAGGCCCGCTCCAGGGTGAGCAGACGGGCCGTCGGCATCGCTTCGGCCGCGGTGCCGTCCGCCGTCTCCTCGCCCTGCCCGGCCACCATCCGCAGCACCGGGCCGGCCACCACCGAGGTCAGCGTCCGCGCCTGGTCCGCGAAGCCGTTCGCCTCCGCGGACACCGCCACCGCCGACAGGACGCGCAGCAGCCGTCCCGCCCTCCGGGCGTCGTCGCCGCGCAGCGCGGACCCCACCCGGGCGGCCAGGTCGTCGCTGTCCTCACCGGCCAGCGGCTCGGTCGTCTCGGGGGCGGTGAGCAGCGGCGTGGGCACGGGCGGAACCAGCTCACCACCCAGCGACCGCGCCACATAGGTGCCGGGCCGTGCCCCCGTCCGCCGGGCGACCGGACCCCGGGAGCGCAGCACCTGCCGGTGCAGGGCCGGTTCGGCGAGTGCCGTCGGGGCCGGGCTCACCGCGATCTCGGTCCGCAGCGGCAGACCGCTGCTCGTCCTGATCCGGTCGTCGGCACTGGCCGCGAGCCTCACCAGCTCGGCCGGCGACAGCGTGCCGACATCACGGCGGTGCACCGAGGAGGCCACCTCGCTGCAGAAGGCCGCCCGTGACCGCAGGCGGTTGGCCTCCCGCACCGACCCCACCTGCTCCCAGGCGCGGGCCATCAGGAATTCCTGGTTCTCACGCACCCACTCGGCTCCCAGCGCGGCCGGGATCCGCCGCTCCGGCCACAGATTGAGGTCGGCGGGCCAGCCGGACTCGGACGGGTCGATCGTCCGCTTCACCAAGTGGTGCCCGCCGTACAGGGGCAGGGTCACGTCGTCCTCGGCGCCGCGGTCGATCTGCGCGGCGACCCGGCTCATGAAGTCCTGCACGGCCGCAGGGTCCACGGTGTCCTCGGGTGGCGTGTGCAGCGACAGCACACCCTGGACGACGATCGTCTGCCGCCCGGACGAGCCGTCGGACGTGCGCAGCGGTTCGCCGTGGCGCCACGGCTCGGTCACGTCGACGGTGACACCGCCCAGCGCCGCGACCTCCTCCGCCTTCAGCGGGACGACCGCACTGGCGAGCTGCTCGAAATCGCCCGCCGTGCCCGTCGTGAACTCCCAGTGGTGGTACACCGGCAGCCGTACCACGCCGCCGCCCACCGCCCAGGCGTCGCCGCGCGCGTCCACGATCTGGCCGCCGTCGGTCAGGCCGGCCACCCGCCCGCCCTCGAAGGCCGGCACCAGACACGCGACGTACGGGGTGCCGGCCGCCAGCCTTCTCGGGCACAGCAGGCGGGAGATCAGCGGGCCGGTGCGCCCCGCCGGCCGCTGCACATGGGCCCAGGCCCAGGACGAGGCCGGGTCCGGCAGCCGGACCGGGTCCGCGTCGACGAACGGCAGCGGCCGGCCCGGCTGCACCTGGTGCTCCGCCCGCTCGAGGACGACGAGGGCGAGCCAGGGGCGCAGCCGGCCACGATCGGCGCGGGCGGGGGTGAACAGCCACGGCAGCTCCGGCGCGTCGAACTCGATGCAGGCGAGGTAGTTCGGCTCCGTGTCGGTGCTGCCGGGCGCCGGCTCCATGCGCAGGATGTGCCGCGGATCGATACCGATGACGCCCTCCGGCCCCAGCATCTGCAGCCCGGTCTCGGGCGGATCCACCGGCACCTGCCGGCCCTCCGGACCGGAGAGGACCAGACGCGGGCTGAGCGTGGGCAGCAGATCGGGAGCGGTGGAGGCGACCGCCGCACCGATCGAACTCTGCATGTACGGGGCGAACTGCAGCTCCTGCGCCATCAGCCCTGCACCTCCCAGCTCTCCACGGCCCTCAGGCCCCTGCGGGAGCCCATCTGCAGCCGCAGTTCGGCGTCCACCGGCGCTCCGGCCGCCTCGCCCGCCGGGGCGAGACCCGCCTCCTCGGGCGGGACCGGGGTCATCGACCAGGTCGACATGATCGCCAGATGCGGCCGCTCGGTGACCTTCATCGGCTGTTGCGGCGGCTGCCACCACTGCTGACTGCGCACGGACGGCGCCATCGCGACCAGCTCGACGTCGATCAGCTCCAGCAGCCGGGTCGCCCGCCGCAGCACCTTCAGGCGGCCCTCCTCGACCACCCGGGTCTCCAAGGCGAGCGTCGCGGTGACGAACATGCCGTCGTCGGGCGCCCCGGTGTCGGTGACGAACCGCACGCCCGAGCGGAAGTCCTGGAACGCGGGACTGCTGAGCTGTTCCTCCTCGCTCAGCGAGCGGAACAGGCCGGGAGCGAACGAGTCGACGGTGTTGCCGCCCTTCGCGGTGTCCTCCCCGAGCTGGGCGACGGCGATGTCCCAGCGCTGGGCCGGCTCGACCGGGGTCCGTCCGAACCGCTGCACGTCCACACCGAACGGCAGCACCTTCTGCCGGGCCACCAGCCGGCCGTGGGGGTGGACGCGGCCGCCGGACGCCAGCAACCGGTTCGCGGCCGGTGACAGCCGGACCGGGGAACGCGTCTCACCCGGCGGCAGCACCGTCCAGGCACTCTGCTGCCGGAACGCCTTGCGCAGCTCCCCCTCCAGGTCGGCGGGCGCGGCCGGCAGCGGCGGCGGACGGCTGCCCCACGTCTCCTCGAAGTCGAACGACGCCTCGAACAGGAACAGGTCGATGCTGCCGCGGCCCACCGCGTGCCAGGGCGCGGGACCCTCCAGCGTCAGCGAGAATCCGATGCCCAGCAGGGTCCTGCCGAGCACCCGCACCGCGAGCGAGCCCCGCATCGCGGCCGTGAACCTCAGCTCCGGCTCGAAGTACACCAGCACGTCCAGGCCGAACTGACCGCGCAGCCCGCACCCCGCGATCTCCGCGACCAGGAACAGCTGCGCGCCGAACTGCACGGTGTTGCTGGTGATCGCGAAGTAGGCCTCGCAGCGTATCTGCATCCACGGCACCGGCGAGAGGTTCATGCTCAGCCGGCGCAGCCGCGGCACACCCCGCGGGACGGTGAACGCCGGATGGAAACCGCCCGCGCTCAGCACGAACGTCGCGTCCCGCCCGCCCCGGCTCAGCACCAGCACGTCACCGTTCAGCGGGATGCCCGCCATGTGCGACCCGTTCAGGCTGGCCATCAGGAACGCGCTCGGCTCGGCACTGTCGTACTGACCGGCGAAGGTGGCATTGAGCTCGATCAGCGGCACCGCCGGGTCCGGTACGGCCACCCTCAGCACCCCGAGCACCGACAGCCGTACCGGGTCGGGCAGTTCGGCGACCACCGCCGCCGACAGCGACACCATCCGCCCGCCCCAGGACAGCTTGAACATCGGCCCGACCACGAGCCGCCCCCGGGCGACCGGGAACAGCGCCGGCAGCCGGGGCAGCACCCGCTGTGCCGCCCGGGCCGCGTCCGGCGGGAACAGCAGCTCGCCCGCGGAGCCGTCCGCGATGGCGGCGATCAGCGCCTCCCGGTCGACCCGCCGGTTGACGCCGACGACCCCGCCGATGCCGCTCAGCGCGAACCCGAAACCGATCTGCAGGCCCGGCTCCGGGAAGGTCGCACCGAGCAGCACCAGGAAGGAAGGACTGTCCTGCCCCTTGAGCCGCGCCTCCCCGAACGCCGTGGCCGTGGCCACGGGCAGCGAGGCGCTCAGCACGCCGGACAGCCGGCTGGAGTCGCTGCTCCGCTCGAGCCGCCCGCGCAGCCGCACCGGCGGCAGCGGCGCGTCGACGTCCACCGTCTCGGGGATCTGACCGGCGGCGAAACGCTCCAGGTCCAGTCCGGGGATGGCACTCATGGCGCACTCACCAGGTCGGCTTCGCCACGTTGCCGTACGACCACGAGGAGCCCTTCGACATCTCGAAGTGCAGATGCGGTCCGGTGGAGTTGCCCGTGCTGCCGACCTTGCCGAGGCGCTGGCCGGCCTTGACCTTCTGACCCGTCCTCACCTCACGCTGGGACAGGTGGCAGTAGGTGTAGATGTGGCCGTTGTCGGCGCGCAGCCCGATCCACTGGCCGTACGCACCGCCCTTGCCGTTCGACCAGGCGATCGATCCGCTGCGCACGGCGAGGACCGGGGCGCCGCTGGGAGCGCCGAAGTCCACCCCGGTGTGCCGGCCCCTCCCGTCCGGCTTCCACGCATACGGACCGAGGGCGTAGAACTGGCGGGTGATCCTGCTCCCGGGCACGGGCGTCGCGACATGTCCCTTGCTGCCGGTGCCGCCTCCCCCGGCGCCGGACGCCGCGGCGCCCTTGCAGTTCACGCTGAACCCGGCGTGACGGCCGAGGGTGGTCAGCGAGGCGCAGCCGGGGATGCCGTCGGCGTCCTTGCCCTTGAACCCCTGGGCGAGTTGCTCGGCCTTGTAGGCGGCCTTGGTCTGCTCGCCGAAGAGTCCGGTGGCCCCGTCGGGGATCTTCCGGCCCCGTGCGATCAGTGCCTTCTGTACGGTGCGGACGTCCTCGTTCTTCGCTCCGAACCGGACGTTGGACAAAGCGACCATGATCAGCTCCTAATATCCGCGCGCAGGACGGTGGGGATCCGCCTGCTGCACTCGTGCGGCGAAGTTCGAACCGGACCGGTTCACCTGATAGCGGTCGCGCACGAAGTTGATCGTCGCGCACATGTCCGCGACCACGTCGTAGGGCGTGGTGGCGGTACCGGCCTGGTGATAGGTGGCGAACGTGTGGGGAATGCACTGCGTCGCCCCACGCGAACAGTTCAAGGGGTGGCCGTCGGGCGCCCTCGGGCCGCGGGCGTTGGAGTCCGTGCGATTGACGCGGAACCTCGGGTGGTTGTACGCGGACTCCCGCCGGGTGATGGTGACCAGCGCCGGAACACCGAACTCCGGGTCCATGCCGGTCAGCTCACAGGCCCTGGAGGCGTAACGCCGCATCGCGGCCTCACCGGTGTCGTCGTCGGGGTCGGCATAGGTCACCGCGCTCGGATCGAGCCGCCCGCCGTTGCGCGAGGCAGCGCCCCGGCAGTCCACCGGGAAGCCGGCGTGACGGCCGAGGGCGGTCAGCGAGGCGCAGCCGGGGATGCCGTCGGCGTCCTCCCCCTCGAACCCCTGGGCGAGTTGCTCGGCCTTGTAGGCGGCCTTGGTCTGCTCACCGAAGAATCCGGTGGCCCCGTCGGGAATGCTCCGCCCCCGTGCGATCAGCGCCTTCTGCACGGTGCGGACGTCCTCGTTCCTCACCCCGAACCGGACGTTGGACAAAGCCACCATGACGACCTCGCTTCCTCACCGCCGGGACGCCGGCCCCCGTGCACTTCCGGGACGACCGGGCCACCGGCGGCCGCGGGCACACGGACCTGCGCCGCCCGCCCGCGTCAGCACTCACCGACGCCCGGAAGCCAGGCCGCCGGGTGATCGATGAAGATGTTGGAGACATATCCGCCCAGCTCGGGCACGAAGCTCCAGGCGTCGTTGACATGGCCCGCCGTGCTGACCGTGTCGCCCCGCGTCTGGCACTGCACCGTCACCCGCGTCGGCCCGGCCAGCACCGCCACGACCGGAGCGTCAAGACGGGGCTCCGCCCGCACGTTGACCCGGGTGCCCCAGGTGACGAACGTGCCCTCCCCGGTAGGGCCGCCACCCCCGTCCGGCGCCTCACCCAGAACGGGCAGCACCCAGTCGTCCGCCTCGTCGCAGCGCGCATCCGCCACCACCGACAGATGGAAATGCGCCTCGTGCGGGTTCGCGCCGTCGTACGGCTCCCACCGCCAGCTGCGATTGGTGCCGATGCGGCGGTTGGCGATGACGTACTTGATCCGCGGATCACGGCTGTCGAGGAGCTGCCCGGCCACCAGCCCGATGTCGAGACCGTGCGCCGGATCATGGGTGAAGTCGCGGGCGGTGACGATGCCTGGCCCGAACCATGGATTGTGGTCGCTGGCGCTCCCGCGCCGTTGATGGGCCTCATCACCGATGCTTCCGTCGGCGGCGGTGCTGCGGCCCGGGAAGCGTGTGTCGAGCTGACGGCGCAGCGTCTCCAGGCTGTTGGCGACTCGCCAGGACATGGAGGCCTCCCAGGAGTTCGGGACCGAAGTGCGGGTGGGGGGCGACCGCCACGGCCGTCTCCGTGGCCGTGATGGCGCCCCCCTGTCTCCGCCACGTCCCGAACCTACAAACCGGCCGTCAGCGCGGCGTCACCCTCTCGTCACCGGCCCTCCCGCCGCCCCGCCGAGGTACGCCCCCCGACCTGCGCCCGGAGGAGTTGCACAGCTCGCGCGGGGGGCTGAAACTGATGACAACAGCCTCCTCGGACTCGGAGAACGCGGCACGCCTGCGGAGTCGAGGAACAGCACGAGCAGTGACGCGCCGTCGGTGAGGCCGGCAGCCTTCAGCGCGCGCTCGCGCGAAGGTCGGTGAGTGAGGCGATCAAGGGTGGTGTCTGGTCATTCCCGGTTGTGGCTGCTCGGCCAGTTCCGGCTCGAACTCCCAGCCGGCACCGTCGAATTGTGCCGCAACGGCCAGCGGGTTCTGGCCTTCCTGGCGCTGCGGCGGCGAGTGTGCCGTACGGTCGTCGCCGGCACGCTGTGGCCGGAGGTCACCGAGGAGCACGCCAGGGGCAGCCTGCGGACCACCTTGTGGAAGCTGCCACGCGAGGAGCCGCCCCTGATCAAGAGCCGCGGAGACACCCTGCTGATCACCCCGGCCCTGCACGTGGACGTCCACGATCTCACCCACGCCGCACTCGGCATGGTCGACAGCAGCAGCGGGCCACCGTCCCACGGCGAGCCACCGCTCGGCCTGCTCACCGGAGAGGACCTGCTGCCGGGGTGGGACGAGGACTGGGTCCTGGTGGAACGCGAACGCCTGCGACAGCTGCGCCTGCACGCCCTCGACGCGCTGGCCGAGGCCCTGACACGGGAGGGGAAGCGGGCGCTCGCGATGGAGGCGGCCTGGGCGAGCGTCCGCGCCGAGCCCCTGCGCGAGAGCGCACACCGGGCCGTCATCGCGGCGCACCTCGCGGAGGGCAACGTCGGCGAAGCGGTGCGCCACTACGACGCGTTCCGCAAGCTCCTGAAGGAGGAACTGGGCGTGGAACCGTCCCCGCAGCTCACCCGCATGCTGCCCGTGCGCCCCCGCCTGCGCAACACCCCGTCGGGCGGCGACGCCCGGCGAGGGCGGTTGTGGTGATCGTCCGTTCTCCGGCCGTCGACGCTCACGGCCGGCGTGCGGCCGGCGCGAAGAGCCCCTCCGGGTCGTAGGCGGCACGGACCCGCTCCAGACGCTCCTCGTGCGAGCCGTACACGGCGCTCCTCAGCTCGCTGGCGTCCTCCCCGAGCCCGGCGAAGTTGATGTACGAGCCCCCGCTGGAGAACCGCTTGATCGCGTCCCACGCCGACCGGGCCCACCCGATCGCCGTGTCGTCCAGCGCCGGATCCTGCCAGCCCGCGTCGATGCTCACATTGAACCGGGCCGACCGGTGCGCGAACGCACTGTCGTCCGGCCCGACCCGCGCCACGGCACCGCCCAGGGTCCGCACCACGATCAGACAGTCCGGAGTCGGCCGCCGCGAGTACCAGTCCACCAGGACCGAGATGGCCTCGTCGTTCAGCTCGTCCATGAAGTGCGACTTCATGAAGTAGCGGTCACCGTCCGGGAACCGCCAGGTGTTGGCGCTCTGCAGCTCGACGTACGACAGCGTCCCGCTCAGGTCGAGCAGCGCGGGACCGAAATCACGCTGCGGCGCCAGCGCCGACTTCGCCTCCGCCCCCGACGGTCCCCCGTACACGGCGCTGACCATCACGCAGTTCACGTTGTGCAGCTCCGGCGGCACCTCGGGGTCGGCGGGGACGGTCCACAGCAGCAGCTCCGGCGTGACCGTGTCCGGTGCCGACTCCGTGGCGTCCCGCCAGGCCCGCAGCACCTCCTCGGCACGGTCGAACGGATGGATCACCAGTGCGGCGTCCACCTCGGGGCCCAGCGACTGCAGGTCGTAGTCGAAGGAGGTGACCACCCCGATGCCCCTGCCGCCGCCGCGCGCCGCCCAGAACAGCTCCTGCTCCTCCTCCCGGCTCGCCACCCGCACCGAACCGTCCGCGGTGACGACCGCGATCGACCTCAGCCCGTCGCAGCTCAGCCCGAACGTTCGCATCACGAAGCCGAAGCCGCCGCCCAGGGTCAGTCCGGCGATGCCCGTCGCCGAGATCTCCCCGCCCGGCGTGGCCAGCGCGTGCAGCTGGGTCTCACGGTCCAGTTCCCCCCAGGTCACCCCGCCCTGGGCCCGCGCGATCCGCGCGGAGGGATCCACGTGCACCCCCTTCATGCCCGACAGGTCGATCACCAGACCGTCGTCGCACACCGCGCTGCCGGCCACCTGATGCCCGCCTCCGCGGATGCTGACCACGGGACGGTACTTGCGCGCGGCCTTCACCGTCTCCACCACGTCCGCCGTGCCGGAGCACCGGGCGATGACCGCGGGACGGCGATCGATCAGCCCGTTCCACACGGCCCGCGCTCCGTCGTACGCGGGATGCGCCCTGTCGATCACTTCGCCGTTCAAGCGGGAGCGGAGCTCGTCCGCCATGGCCCGCTCGTCGGCGGTTGTCAGAACGGTCCCCTTGTCGTCCGGCATGGGGCGTCACCTTCCCCGCATGCGCTGCTGGCTGCCACACCTGTCCACGGTCCACGCTAGTCCGGGGGCACCGGGCTCGCATGTCCGTGGTGGACGGCCCCGCCCGGGGCGTCCGCTAGCCCAGGTCCAGGGCGTTCGGCAGGCCCCAGCGATAGCGGTTCCGGTCGTGACGCTTGAGCACCTCGAACTCCGGGGCCCGGTACAGCCGCGTGATCGGGCAGCGCGGTGCATCCGAACCCACCCTGTCCAGCAGCGCGTTCACCGCGGCACGCGCGGACGCGTTGGCACCCTCCATGGTCGCCAGATCGATGTCCACGGCCACGTAGTCGCCCGCCAGGAAGAAGTTCGGGATCCTCGTCGCCGCCGTCGGCCGGTTGTGGAACGTCCCCACGGGGTGGATCAGCAGCTCGTCCTCGTTCACCGGATGCGGGGTGCCGATGCCGTCGACGCCGGGGTCCAGGAACCACGAGTGCAGCGCACCGTCCCGCAGCACCGTCCTGCCCGTGTCGTTCAGCGCCGCCTTCAGCTGCTCCCACACCTCCTTGGCGACCTCGGCCCGGGTGCACTGCTTCGCCGTTCTGCCGTACAGGATCCCGGGCTTGTCCCACTCGGAGATGTCGACCGAGAGACAGTCCACGACGCTGCCGTCGCCGTAGTCGGAGGGGAAGTCATGCTGCTCCCAGTGCCGGGCCTGCTGAATGGCCGTCAGCGCCCAGGGCGAGTCGACGCAGTTGAGATGCCCGTCCAGCAGCGGAGCCGACTCCGTCAGATAGAACTGGATACCGGTCATCCAGTCCGTCTGCAGCCGGTCGCAGCGCGCCAGCTGCGGCTCGGCCGCCCGCAGGGCAGGCCCCCACGTACGACGCGCATGCTGGACCGGCATCGCACACACATAGTGATCGGCGGTCACCGTCCGCGTCCGCCCGCTCGGGTCGGCGACCCTCACCCCGGTGACCCGTCCCCCCTCGTACAGCACCTCCCGCACCGTCCGCCCGATCTCGAACGCCACACCCAGCGACTCCAGATGAGCCACCCACGGATCGATCCACGCCTCGTTCGTCGGCGCGTTCAGAATGCGGTCGAGCGGCCCGTCCGCGCCGCGCCCCGTCCCGTTGAACAGGAACGCCTCCAGCAGGCTCGCCACCGTGCGCGTACTGGCCTCCTCCGCCCTGGTGGCGACGATGTTGCGGGTGACCCCGATCGCCAGCAGCCGCTGATAGTCACGGCTCATCCGGCCGGCCCTGATGAAGTCCCACCAGGGCGTGGCCTCCCAGGTGTCGTTGCGCCGCTCGTCGCAGCTGGTCATGAAGACCAGCACACGGTTCACGAAGTACGCCGCCTCGTGCGGGGGGATCCCGCGCACCGACTCCAGCACCGCGGTCAGCGCCCGGCGGACGTCGTCGAAGGTGAGGTCGGGCGGCCGGTGCCCGGGCCAGGGGAGCGGCAGCCGCAGATCCTCACGGCCGGTGCGGGCGAAGGACATCTCGGAGGGGGCCACCAGGTTGTCCCACACACCGTTGCGATTGCCCGGGAACGGGATGCGCCGCATCGTGTCGGGCAGGTTGTGATAGATGCCGGGGATGAAGCGGAAGCCGTGCTCCGCGGGTAACTCCCGCCGCCCGCCACGGGCACTGCCCGGCACCCCCATGCTGCGCGCCTTGCCGCCGAGCGCCCGCCGCTCGTACACGGTGACGCGGAACCCGCGCTCGGCGAGTTCATGCGCCGCGGTCAGCCCGGCCACCCCACCGCCCAGCACGGCGACCGACCCGGAGCCACGCGCCGCGGGGGAGTGGTCCGCGGCCCGCGCCGTACGGGCGGTGCCCAGCGCGGCCGCACCACCGGCCGCCGCGGACCCCGCCATGAAGATGCGCCGTGAGGTACCCGGCCCGCCGCCCATCCGTTCCCCCTCTTACCGCAGGTAACCAACCCGTCCGCCGCAGGAGGATACGGACAACCCCCAGGACCCGGAAGCCACGCGTGGACCCATTTCACCGATGGCCGGAATCGGCACCCACGGCAGCAGACTTCGCCGATCACGAACCGGCGGCCCGCACCTCACCGCCCCCCGCCTCAGAAACCTTCCGGCGCACCCTCCCAAGGACACGGTCCGGTGCCCTCCACCCACGCCCGCAGCGACTCCCCGTCCACGCACACGATCCCGCACTGATCCGCGTATGCGCCGGCCGACGCGGTGAAGTCGCTCGTGGTGACCCGCATGGCGACATCGGCCTCATGCACGCTGAAACACGTCCCGCCGAACCGCTGCAGATCCTGTGAGCCGACCCGGTGGGAGTCCCCGTACCGCTTGCACTGGATCACCATCCGGCGCCCATCGGGAACCTCGGCCACCACATCCGCCCCCAGATCCCCGGCCCCGCCCACCACCTCGACACCGGAACACCCGTCCCGCTCACACAGACCGGCGATGGCCTGCTCGAACTCATCGGGCGTCAGTTCGCCGCAGTGGACGGCATGTTGCTCGACCTCTTCGACCAACTGACCGCCACCGTGCTCCACGACCGTTCGCTGAGCCGGATTCCCCAGGCCCTCCAGCTCACCGGCCGCCTCCCTCGCCGCCTCGTCGAGCGCCGCAGCGGCCCGCCGGGCAGCCCTGGCCACCCGCACCCGACGCCCCCGTCCCATCACCCCCTGCGAGCCCCACCGCGACCAGCACGAACCCTCACCCCCACCATCTGCCCGAGATCACGCACTTCACCCGGGGCCCCGGGCTGCGGCATCTCTCCGAGTCCCTGCAAGCGGATGAGGCTCTAGGCGACTTCCTCACCCCGGACGAGGACAGCATCGAGCTGCTGGAGTCGCACCGCACCCGGCTGCCCTTCCCCGCGTACCCCACCAGCCGGAGCGGCGGACCGCGGTGGTTCCTCGGCGAGGACGTGCTCCTGCGAGACGACGACGATGCGTCCTGATCAGTGGACGCACCGCCGAAGACCTCGATCGAGTCCGTGAGTTGATCCCGGACGACTGACGGAAAGGCTGACGCTGATCTCCCGTGGCCGGGTCGGTCAGGCGGGCACGCGCAGCCGGTCCCAGCTGCCCCGGCCGGGCATTCCGTCGGCCGCGCTGCCCGTGAACCCCAGCTTCTGCTGCCAGGCGGCGTAGGACCGGACATCGCCCGGACCCCACACGTCGATGCCGCTACTGGACGTGTAACGGTCGCAGTCCTCGGCGACGAGCCGCTGATGCATCGCCGCGATCACCGGTGACCTGCGGCCGGCCACGAAGAAGGCGGGGCCGGGGAAGGGAACGAATCGCCCCTCGCCGGGAGACGGTTCCGGCAGATCCCCGTCGGGCCCCGGCGCGACGAACTGCGGCCAGGAACCGGGGTCGACATGATCGTTCTCCGGGACGTGGGCGTGGGCGTACCACCCGCCCCGAGAAGTCCACACGCCGGCCGGAGACGTATTGCGGGACAGGGCGGTCGGGCGGCCCATGGGCCACACATCGGGCACACCCCAGGACTTGACCCACGCGTTGAGTTCGCTCCACCCCTTGCAAGGAGTGTCCACGAGCCTCGCGAATACCTTGCCGTCGACGCGGCAGTGGGGGAAGAACAGCGCCTCGATCTGGATGACGACCTTGCCGGCCCGGTTCGTCCGCACACCACCCGGTGCGTCGGCCAGAGCCTTGCTGCGCGACGTCGCCGGGAAGAACTGGGCGAACGACCCCGTGAAGGGGTCCCAGAGGATGTGCGGGGCGCTGCCGATCCCGCCGCCCGTGAAGAAGGACTTGAGGTTGGCGAAGGGCACCAGATCGAGAGGGGCCTCGGCCGTGGCGCGCCTGTCCGCCGTGATGTGGGCGACCGCCTTCGCGGGGATTCCGGAGTCGCACGGCGCATGGTCCCCGACATCCGTCTTGACAGCCTGAGGCATCCAGGAATTCGGCATCGTCGTGCTCCTCCCATTCACCGGCGCGTGACCGATCGTTGCCGGGCAGATGTGTGGCGGAGGAAGGACGTTCGACGACGGAGACCGGAGACGGACTCGCCCTCCATGTCCAGGATGCGCCGCGTGCACGCCCCCGGCAATCGGGAGCGGGAGCCGGCGCTCCAAGCCGCGTGCAGAGGCGCAAAGGTGCAGGAAGCCCCGCGCGAGAGCACCATGGAGGAGGGGGCGGCCGGGGCATCCGGCGTACTGCCGCACCTTTCACGGCCCCGGATCCGATCAAGCTCTCCCACAGCCGAGGTGCCATCATGCCCATGCTGCTCATCAAGGGCGTCTACAGAGTGAAGGGCTCCGCGCCCGACGGGGACACGGTCCCGTTCATCGCCGAGAACCCGACCGAGTGGGATCTCGTCGGCGGCGGACGCGGGCGCGCCGTCAAGCACAGTCAGGGCCGAGCGAGCATACGCCTCGACGCGGTCGACGCGCTCGAGACGCACTACGGTCCGAAGAAGGTCCACCAGCCGCTGCAGTTCGCGCACGCCGCGCGGGACGAGCTGCTGAACTGGCTCGGATTCACGGAGGTCCAGCACGGCGAGGACGAGACCGTGGACGCCACCACCCCGGAGACGGTCCCCGGCTTCATTCTCACCCGTGGTGCCGACATAAACGGCCGCTGCATAGCGCTGGCCGGACGCGGCACCCCACCCGGGCCCAGCGGGCTGGAGATCGACGTGGACACCGCCATGCTCCGCACGACGGTCAACCACCACCTGGTCGCCGAGGGGTTGGCGTACCCGACCTTCTACCGCAGCCTGTTCACCAGCCTGCGCGTGGAGATGACCGCCGCGGCCGTGGCGGCACGGGAGGCCGGCCGGGGCCTGTGGCAGGCCGATGTGACCACCACCGGAGCGAAGATCACCGGTCTCACCTCCCTCACCGACGACGTCGTGATCCTGCCCAAACTCTTCCGCCGCCTGGCGGACTACCTGCCCCTGGAGATGCCCCTGTCCTGCTTCCGCGCCTATCTCGCCGGTGGCGGTGACAAGTTCTCCATCCTCTCCTCGGGCGAACGGCGCCCCGGCCTGCACCACGTCGTCGAGGTCCTGAACGGCCACACGGTACGCATGACACACCCGCCGGAGGACTACCTCTTCGAAGACGCGTGACAGCCGCATCCTGACGGCGGCTCAGCGACCGCCCGGTGCCCGCGCGGTCGGACCCCCGGTG